>JBHAES010000310.1:0-4214 GCA_041855725.1 Actinomycetota bacterium | reverse complement strand
CGCGGCGCGAGCAGGTCGACCTGGTGATCGCCAACGACCCCGACGCCGACCGCTGCGCTGCCGCGGCCGAGGTCGCCGGCGGCTGGCGCATGCTCACCGGCGACGAGCTGGGGGCGGTGCTGGCCTGCGACGCGGCCGAGCGGCGCGTCGAGGGCGTCTTCGCCTGCTCGGTGGTGTCGTCGACGCTGCTGTCGCGCATCGCGGCCGCCCACGGCTACCCGTACGAGACCACCCTCACCGGCTTCAAGTGGATCGGCCGGGTGCCAGGCCTCGGCTACGGCTACGAGGAGGCGATCGGCTACTGCTGCGACCCGGCGTCGGTGCCCGACAAGGACGGCATCACGGCCGCGCTGCTGCTGCTCGCGCTGACGGCGCGGCTGCGGGCGGCGGGTCGCACGGTCGCCGACCTGCTCGACGACATCGCCCGCACCTACGGCCTGCACGCCACGTCGCAGCTGTCGGTACGGGTGCGCGACCTCAGCCTCATCAGCGACGCGATGGCGCGGCTGCGGGGTCGACCACCGGCCACCCTGGTGGGTGAGCACGTCGTCGTGCGCGACCTGGCCGAGGGCACCGAGACCCTGCCGCCCACCGACGCCGTCGAGCTCACGGGCGCATCGGTGCACGTGGTCGCCCGGCCGTCGGGCACCGAGCCAAAGCTCAAGTGCTACCTGGAGGTGCGGCTCGACGCCGACGCGTCGGCCGACCTGCCCGCCGCCCGGGCCGAGGCCGACCGGAGGCTGCAGCGGCTGCGGGCCGAGATGGCGCAGGCGCTGGGCGTCGACGCCTGACCCGTTCCAAGGCCGCGGGTAGGGTGTCGGGGTACCCGTCTGCGAGGAGCGATCATGACCAGGCCGACCGGCACCGACGTCTGCGCGACGCCCGAGGGCTGAGCATGCCGCTGCTGCTGTGCGACCTCGACGACACCCTCATCGACCGGGCCGGGGCGGTGCGCCGCTGGGCCGAGCGCTACCTGGAGGACCGGGGCTGCGACCGGAGGCTCGCCTCGAAGGTGGTGGCGATCGACGCCGACGGCCACACCGACCGCGACGCGGTGGCCGCCGAGCTGACGAGCCTGCTGTCGCTGTCCGACACGGCGTCGGGCTCGATCGTCTCCGTGATGCGGCAAGGCATCATCGACGAGTTGGTGCTCGACGACGCGGTGGTCGACGCGCTGCGCGAGGCGCGGGGGCTGGGCTGGTGGGTCGTCATCGTCACCAACGGTGACGCCGAGCGGCAGGAGGCCAAGATCCGGCGGGTCGGGCTGGACGCCGAGGTCGACGGGTGGGTGGTGTCGGGTGCGGTCGGCGTCGCCAAGCCCGACCCGGCGATCTTCCACCTCGCCGCCCGCACGGTCGACGCCGACCTCGGCGGCGCCTGGATGATCGGCGACCTCGCCGAGACCGACATCGCCGGCGCCCACGCCACCGGGATCTCGTCGGTGTGGCTCCACCGCGGCCGCCGCTACCCCGAGGGCCTGCCGCACCCCACCGACCGGGCGGCGAGCTTCGGGGAGGCGTGGGAGATCGTGCACGCCGAGGGGCAGTGACACCGGCCGCACACCCGTCAGGCCTGCAGGGTCCGCCTAGGCTGCCGTCATGGCACGAAAGCTCTACACCGGACGTCTCGTGGACGTCTCGTTCGACGGTGAGGTGTGCGAGCACGCGGCGGTCTGCGTGACCGAGATGCCGGAGGTGTTCGACACGTCGGCGCGGCCCTGGATCAACCCGAGCGCCGCGTGGAGCCCGGAGGCGGCCGAGCTGCTCGTCGCGACCGTGGGCCGCTGCCCGTCGGGCGCGCTAGTGATCGAGCGGCCCGAGCAGCACGAGCGGGTCGACCCGTCCGCGGTGGTGGTCACCGACGACCCGGCGCAGCAGCGGTTCGAGGCCCGCGTCGACGGCGAGCTCACCGGGTTCGCGGAGTATCTTCTCAGCGACGGCCTCATCACCTTCACCCACACCGAGGTCGACCCGGCCTTCGAGGGCCGCGGGGTGGGGTCGGCACTGGCCCGCGGCGCCCTCGACGCGGTCCGGGCCGCCGGCGGGCGCGCCGTGCTGCCGCTGTGCCCGTTCATCAAGGGGTGGATCCTGCGCCACCCCGACTACCGGGACCTGATGCGCTGAGGCGGCGGGCCCGCAGCGGCGGGCGGGGCGCGTGCGGTGACCGGGTCGTGGTGCGTCGACCTCGACCCGAGTGGTTAGGATTCGACCGTGCGTGCGGCGATCGTGCTGGTGGCCGGGGAGTCCGGCAGCGGCAAGTCGCACCTCGCCCGGGTGTCGGGGTGCCCGCGGTTCCGGCTCGACGAGTTCTACCGCGACGGCGACACCCCTGGTCTGCCGACCGCGTCGCACGGCATCATCGACTGGGACGACCCGGCGACCTGGGACGCCCAGGCAGCCCTCGACGCGATCCTCGAGCTGGTGGACCGGGGCCGCACGACGACCCCGGTCTACGACATCTCCACCTCCCGTCGGGTCGGCGAGCGGGAGGTGACGATCGCGGAGGCCCCGCCGGGCGAGCGGGTGGTGATCGTGGCGGAGGGGATCTTCGCCCCCGAGCTGGTCGGGCCGGCGAGGGAGCGCGGCCTCGACGTGACCGGCATCTGGCTGCACCGGGCGCCGCTGCTGGTGTTCGCCCTCCGCCTGGTCCGCGACCTGCGGCAGCGCCGCAAGCCGCCGCTGGTGCTGCTGCGCCGCGGCTGGTGGCTGCTGCGCACGGAGCCGGCGCGGCGGCGGAGGGCCCGTTCCCAGGGGTGCGTTAGCCTCTCGATGGCGCAGGCGCGCCGCACGATCGAAAGGCTTCGCAGATGTCAGAACCCTCCCGCCACCCGGTGACCTGGGTCCTCGGTGGGCTAGCCGCACCCGTCCGCAGCAGCGACCTGCTCACCGACGACCATCCGTACCGCCCGTCGCCGCCCGTGCACCGGTGGCGCCGCAACGCGGGGCTGCGGGCGCTGGCGTTCGGCGCGGGGGCGCTGGTGACCACGTTCGTGGTGGGGGCGGTGACCGGGGCGCTGCACTTCGCCGTCACCGGACGGATGATGGACGTCGCCAGCCGCGGCGGCGCCATGGCGCTCACCGGTATGACGATCCTCGTGTTCGTCGCGGCGTACCTGCTGCTGGCGACGCTCATGGAGGGGCGACGGCTCCCGACGGAGCTGGCGCCGTCACGCGCGGCGGGGGTGCTGCGCGGGCTGCTGCTGGGGACCGTGCTGCAGCTGGTGTGCGTCGGCGCGCTGTGGGTGGCGGGTGCCTACCGGGTGCAGGGGTTCGACTGGTCGTACGACCCGCTGCCGATGCTGGTCGCGGCCGGGTTCGGGGCCGGGATCATCGAGGAGATCCTGTTCCGGGGGGTGGTGTTCCGGCTGCTGGAGGAGACGGTGGGCACCTGGCTGTCGACCGCGGTGAGCGGCCTCGTCTTCGGTCTGGTGCACCTGGGGAACCCGGAGGCGAGCCTCCAGGGGGCGCTGGCGATCGCGCTCGAGGCCGGGGTGCTGTTCGCGGTGGTGTACGCCCTCACCCGGTCGCTGTGGCTGGTGATGGGGCTGCACCTCGCCTGGAACATGGTGCAGGGCCCGGTGCTGGGCATCGTGGTGTCGGGCTCGGCCGCCCAGGGCAGCGGGTACGTCCGCTCCACCCTCGAGGGCCCGACGTGGCTGGCCGGTGGTGCCTTCGGGATGGAGGCATCGCTGGTGACCGTCGCCATCCTGACCGGGTTCACGACGTGGCTGGTGCTCGTGCTGCGCCGCAGCGGCCACGTGGTGCAACCGTTCTGGGTCCGCCGCCGGCTCCTGGCTGGCGCTGGCGCCGCAGCACCCGAGGCGGCAACGGCGGTCACGCTCCCCGAGGCCGCTGCTGCCCCTGACGTGGCGGCCACCTCGGGCACCGTCCCGCAGCCGGCCACCGGCGACACGCCGCAGGCCTGAGGGCGGTCACCGGTCGCGGGGCGTCACTCGATCGGTGCCCACGAGGGGCCGGTCTGGCCCAGGCTCTCGTCGAGCTTGGCGAACAGCGGGGTCGGCTTGCGCAGCGGGCGGCCCACCTCGATGGGCCGCGACTCCCACACCGCCTGCTCGGCGGCGTAGTCGCCCATGAGCACGGGGTACGACGGGGCGTCGGGCTCGTCGACGGTCACCATCTCGGGCTGCGCCGCCCACACGCCCTGCCCGCCGAGCGCCTCGTGCACCTGCTGCGCCGCGTGCGGCAGGAACGGGG
>JBHAES010000309.1:0-4512 GCA_041855725.1 Actinomycetota bacterium | reverse complement strand
GTCGAAGGCCATGAGCCGCTCCCCGTCGCCGATCACCAGCAGCCTCCGGGACAGCGGCAGCGCCACCCCGGCAGCCCGCTGCGGCACCTCGATCGCGGCGCCCCACGCCGGACGACCGGCGCCGAGCGTGAGCCCGGAGATCCGCGTGCCCTCGACCGTCACCGTGCCCTGCGCGTCGACGGTGACCGGGAGCGAGGTCGCCGTCTGCCCCAACCGGGTCCACGACGACGCCGCGGCCGAGGTGGTGCGCGGGGTCGGCGCCGAGCCGGTGGTCGCCCCCGTGGCCGCCGCGGAGGACGTCGCTCCTACCGACGGCGCACCGGAGGCGGTGGGGGCGGTGGGGGCGGTGGGCGCCGTGACCTGACCCTCGTACGTCGTGTCGAACGCCTGGGGCGAGGTCACCTGGTTGCTGCCGGTGGCCAGGTCGACGGCCACGAGGTCGCCGCAGCGCACGACGCCCTGGCGTACCTGGCAGGCCAGGTCGGCCGCGGCCCGCGGCAGCGGCGCGAGCCACCGCGGGTAGGTCGACTCCGGGTCGAGCGCGACGAGGGTCTGGCCCGTGGCGTGCGCGACGCGCAGCAGCCGTACGTCACCCGCGTCGAGGGCCACCGATCCCTCCTCGTCGACGGTCAGGGGCGTGACCCCTTCGCCCAGGCTGGAGAGGTCCACCGCCCGGCCGGCCACGGGGGCGGTGCGGTGCGCCGCGGGCGAGGCCGCGCGGGAGACCGCCCAGATCCCGACCGTCCCGACGACGACCGCGAGCACCACGAGGCCGGTCAGCGCCGCCACCAGCCAGGACGTCCGGCCACGTCGGCGGGGGGAGACGGGAGCGGGTGCGGGAGCGGCTGCGCTGGGCTCAGGGTGCATGTGGCTCATTATCGACAGGTTGCGGTCCAGCCCCGACGCGCCTGCGTCCCCGGCGGCACCGGGGCGCGGCCTCAGGGGGCGGACCCGGCCCAGCGCACGACACGCCAGCCGGTGGCGGGGTCACCCTCGACCTCGATGACGTCGGTGTTGTCGAGCGGCCACGTGGCGGTGTCGTCGGCCGCCACGTTGGTCGCCCGGGCCGGCACCCACACCCGCAGCGCCGCACCGTGGCTCACGAGGGCGGCGCAGCCGACCCCGGAGGCGGCGACCTCGTCGACCGCCGCGTCGAAGCGGTCCATGAACGCGGTGCCCGTCTCACCGTTGGGCAGGCTGGCGTCGGGGTCGTCGACCCACGACCACAGCACCGCCACGTAGGGGTCCCAGTCCGCGGACATGTCGTCGTCGCCGGCGTAGATCTCGCGCAGCCCGCGCAGCTCGCGTACGGGCAGGCCGAGCGCCCGGGCGAGCGGGGCGGCGGTCTGGCGGGCGCGGGTGAGGTCGGAGGTGTAGACGGCCTCCACCCCCGAGCCGGCCAGGGTGGTGGCGAGCGCCTCGGCCTGGGCGCGGCCGACCTCGTCGAGGGGCGCTCCGGGATGCCCCGTGTCGAGCAGGTGGCCCACGTTCGACGCGGTGCGCCCGTGACGGATGAGCAGCAGCCTCACCCCTGAGAGCCTAGCCGCGGCGGGCGAGATGCGGTCTCGCGAGCCGTCACGGCCCCGCTCCCCCGCCGCCGAGGGCGCTCCCGCGGGGGCCTGGGTGGACCTCGGCGTCGGGGAGCGGGCCTCCGCCTCGACGCACGGGGCCGGTCCGACCCGGATAGAGTCGGGTGGTCCGCACCTCGTCGAAGGAGATCCTCGTGAGCAAGACCCCCGTCAAGGTCGCCGTCACCGGCGCCGCCGGCCAGATCTGCTACAGCCTGCTGTTCCGCATCGCCTCCGGCGCGCTGTTCGGCCCCGACCAGCCCGTCGAGCTGCGGCTCCTCGAGATCACGCCGGCGCTCAAGGCGCTCGAGGGCGTGGTCATGGAGCTCGACGACTGCGCGTTCCCCCTCCTCGCCAAGGTCGAGATCGGTGACGACCCCCGCACCATCTTCGACGGCGTCAACGCCGCGCTGCTCGTGGGCGCCCGTCCCCGTACGGCCGGCATGGAGCGCGGCGACCTGCTCAGCGCCAACGGCGCCATCTTCACCGCGCAGGGCAAGGCGCTCAACGACGTGGCCGCCGACGACGTGCACGTGCTCGTCACCGGCAACCCCGCCAACACCAACGCGCTCATCGCGATGAGCAACGCGCCCGACATCCCCAAGGAGCGGTTCAACGCCCTCACCCGGCTCGACCACAACCGGGCCATCTCGCAGCTCGCCGCCAAGGCGGGCGCCCGCGTCACCGACATCAAGAAGATGACGATCTGGGGCAACCACTCCGCCACCCAGTACCCCGACATCTTCCACGCCGAGGTCAAGGGCCAGAAGGCGGTCGACGTGGTCGACGACATGGCGTGGCTGGAGAACGACTTCATCCCCACCGTCGCCAAGCGGGGCGCGGCCATCATCGCGGCCCGCGGCTCGTCGTCGGCGGCGTCGGCGGCCAACGCCACCATCGAGCACATGCGCGACTGGCTGCTCGGCACCCCCGAGGGTGACTGGGTGTCGATGGCGGTGCCCTCCGACGGCTCGTACGGGGTGCCCGAGGGGCTCGTGTCGTCGTTCCCGTGCACCACGAGCGACGGCACCTACGCGATCGTGCAGGGCCTGTCGATCGACGACTTCTCGCGCGCCAAGATCGACGCCTCGGTGGCCGAGCTCGTCGACGAGCAGCAGGCCGTGAAGGAGCTGGGGCTCGTCTGAGCCGGAGCGCTGGATCGCACGAGGGGCCGGGTGCGTACCCGGCCCCTCGTGCACCCGGGGACGAGGAGGGTCGCGATGGCGTGGGTGGTCCTGGTGGTGTCGGGGATGCTGGAGGCGGTGTGGGCGAACGCGCTCGCCGCCTCCGACGGGTTGCGCCGGCGGGGTCCGGCGGCGCTGTTCCTCGTCACCACGGTGCTGTCGGTGGTCGGGCTGGCGGTCGCGATGCGTGAGCTGCCGGCCGGCACGGCGTACGCGGTGTGGGTGGCGGTGGGCGCGACGCTCACCGTCGGCTACGCGATGGTGCGGGGCCGCGAGCCGGTGTCGCCGGCGAAGGTCGCCCTGCTCGTCGGGGTCGTGGCCTGCGTCGTCGGCCTCAAAGTGGTGTCGTGACGCGGGCCTGGGCGGTGCTGCTCGCCGCGGCGGTGCTGGAGGCGGTGTGGGCGTCGGCGCTGCACGCCTCCGACGGGTTCCGCCACCTCGTGCCGACCCTCGTCTTCGTGGTCGCGGCCACGCTGAGCCTCGCGGGCCTGGGGGTCGCGATGCGATCGATCCCGACCGGCACCGCCTACGCGGTCTGGACCGGCGTCGGCGCCGTGCTCACCGTGGCCTGGTCGATCGCGACCGGTGGTGAGAGCGCGACCGCCGCCAAGCTGCTGTTCCTCGCCGGCATCATCGGCTGCGTCGCCGGCCTCAAGGCGCTCGACCGGCCCGCCGACGGCTGAGACCGGTCAGACCGGCACCGTCCCGCCGCGGCCGGGAGCGGGCCGGCCGCGGCGAGGGACGGGCTCAGGCCGTGTAGTAGCCGGAGACGTCGGCGATCAGGTGGGTGGGGCCGACGCTGCCGTTCGTGAACGCCACCGTGCCGCCGGGGCCGGTGCCCACCATGGTCAGGTTGGGCACGGTCTGGCCCGCCTCGAAGTTGAGGTTCGACGCGAGGGGCGCCTCGCCGCCGCCCGGGTAGACGGTGACGTAGCCGGGCAGCGCCGGCTCGGTGACGGTCACGTTGACGACCACCGCCGACACGCCCGTGGCCGGCAGGCCGCCGGCGCCGAGCAGGCTGAGGCTGCGCTGGTCCTTGCCGGCGACCGGGCCCGCCGCGCCGAGCGACGTGCGGGTGTCCATCACCCGCTGCGGCGTGACCGGCACGTACATGCCGGACGTGGTCACCTCACCGGCCTTGACGTACCCCGCGACGTCGACGACCACGTGGACGGTGCCGGTGGACCCGTTGAACAGCTCGATGCTGCCGCCGTCACCGACCTTCGCCACCACCTGGTTGGCGACCACCGCCCCCGGCGTGTAGTTGAGGTTGGAGACCAGCGGCCGCTCCACCCCGGTCGGCGACACCGTGAGGAACCCCGGGGTCGCGGGATCGACCACGGTGACGTTGAGCACCACCGCCGACACCTGGTCGGCGGCCGGCACCCCGGCCTGGCCGGTGACCGTGAGGCGCCGCGACGTCCGGGCCGCGACGGGGGTGGCCCCGTGGCGCGGCTCGCGGGTGTCGAGCACCCGGTCGGGCACGAGCGGCACGAACGCGCCCGGCAGGCTCGGCTCGCCGCCGCCCACGAAGTAGCCGACCACGTCGACGACCAGGTGGGTGTGGCCCGGCGACCCGTTGAACAGCCGCACCGACCCGTCGCCGCCCACCTTCACCGTCACCAGGTTGGGCACCACCCGGCCGGCGTCGAAGTTCAGGTTCGACACCCAGGGCCGCTCGGCGCCGGACGGGTAGACGGTGACGAACCCGGCGCCCTGCGGCGCGACGGCGGTCACGTTGAGCACCACGGCCGACACCT
>JBHAES010000308.1:0-14659 GCA_041855725.1 Actinomycetota bacterium | reverse complement strand
AGGTGCAGCGCCGGCACGAACGTGTACATCGTGTCCGGACCCACCGGACCCAACGCCTTCACCGCCCGATCGAACAGCTTCCGCCCATCAGAACCCAGCAGATCGGTCTTCATGATCCCCGAACCGCTCACAGCGGTATCGATCATGATGTTGCGGCCACGCTCGGTCGCCATGAACTTGATGCTCTCCGAGTCGGGGATGATCAAGCCGTGCACCGGCTCGATGCTCAGGCTCTGCCCCGTCCGCTCACCCCACAGATCCATCTTCCCGAACGCGTTGCGGACGATCGCATGCCACCGGTCCGGGCCCATCGCCAGATCCAGGTTCGCCGTCCACGCCGCCACCGCCGGCGCCCACTCCACCGGATCACACAACCAGAACCGACCATCCAGGAACCCCGCGAACCCGAACTCCCGCCAGAAGTCGAACAGCAGCGGCGGGAAGATGTCAGCGAACTGCTCGTACCGCTCCGGCGGCACCGGCTTCGACGCGACCGGCGTACCCAGGTCCTCCAGGATCGCATCCCAGTCCTCCCAGGCCATCCATCCACTCCACTCGTCTCTTGTCGCCCACTTGCCAGCCAGTTCGAGGGGCCCAGCCACTGCCCAGCCGGGCCCTTCGCAGCAGAAGCCTCAGATGCTCCCGACGTCGCCCATGGTGCGGTGCGGGCTCAACTCCGACAACAGCAGCACGTGCGTCACCGCATCCGCGATCTCGATGTGATCCACCGTGAGGGGCCCACCCAGGTGATACGCCGGCACGAACGTGTACATCGTGTCCGGGCCCACCGGACCCAACGCCTTCACCGCCCGCTCGAACAACGGCCGCTCATCCGAACCCAGCAGATCGGTCTTCATGATCCCCGGACCGCTCACGGCGTTCTCGATCAAGATGTTGCGACCGCGCTCGGTCCCCATGTGCTTGATGCTGCTCGAGTCCGGGAAGATCATCCCGTGCACCGGCTCGATGCTCAGGCTCCGACCCGTCCGCTCACCCCACAGCGTCATCTCCCCGAACGCGTTACGGACGATCGCATGCCACCGGTCCGGACCCATCGCCAGGTCCAGGTTCGCCGTCCACGCCTCCACCGCAGGCGCCCACTCCACCGGATCACACAACCAGAACCGGCCATCCAGGAACCCCGCGAACCCGAACTCCCGCCAGAAATCGAACAGCAGCGGCGGGAAGATGTCAGCGAACTGCTCGTACCGCTCCGCCGGTACCGGCTTCGACGCGACCGGCGTACCCAGGTCCTCCAGGATCGCATCCCACTCCTCCCAGGCCATGCCTGCACCTCCATCCCTTCCGGGGTCACTCGAGCAGGAAGCTGAGGTTCAGCTTCTCCCCGCCTCGACTTTCGTTCTGCATCTGCTCAGCGTACGCCCTCAGCGCGTCCCGCCGGGCCCGCCACTGGCTGCCGATCGAGGAGTTCACGTACTTGTCGCCCATGCTGGGCAGACCGTTGGGGTCCTTCCCGATCACGTCCCTACCCCCCGCCACGATGTCGGGCTCGTGCAGGGCCGCCAGACTCTTCATCTGGTCGGCAGCGTTCGTCCGGGCGAGCGCCCGGGCGTCAGCCCTGGACATCCCTTCGGTACGGTACTGGTCAGCCAGCCTAGTCTCGAGATCCTTACGGAACTTCTCTCGAGCCTCTCGCTGGGCGAGGCCGCCACGGCTGACCTCGTCCATGTTCTTGATCAGCTCGTCGGCCGTCATGCTGTTGAGGCCGTCGATCTGGCGCTGGAGCTGGCGCACGTACTCGTCGGTCTTGCCCTTGAGGTTCTTCGTCTTGCCCACCTTGAACACGGGGATGTGGTCGGCCTTGTCGGCGTTCTTGCCGGCGTGACGGATCAGGGAGTCGGCGTCGAGCGCGCGCCCGCTCTTCTTCGTCACCCGCAGCAGGTCGTCGAGCATCTCACCGAAGATGCCCTTCAGAGCAGCCTTCGCACCCTTAGGCATCAGGCACCTCCCAGGATCTTCTCGAGAGCCAGGTTGAGCGCGAGCTCCAGCAGCCGGCGAGCGATCTCCTTGGCGATCGGGATCCACGCCAGCGACGCCCCGAAGGTGGCTGCTGCCGCCGCGACCGCCTGGGCGATCTGGATCGCCAGCATCACCAGGTTCACCACGAACGCGATCTTCAAGGCGATGACGATGCCCCCCACCACCAGCAGGCAGCCGCCGGTGATGGTGCCAGCCATGGCCAGCTTCTCAGCCACGTCCTTGACACCGTCGATCTCGTCGAACGCCTTCTGGAACGCCTCCATGGCGGGTCCGACGTTGCGAGACAACGCGTGAGCCTTCGACTGGCCCGCCAGCTCGTTGGCCGCTCCCACCTCGCCCGCGTACGACATCCACCTGCCGGCGTACGAGAAGATCTTGTCCTCGTTGCCCTCGGGCCACTCGAAGCCGAGCATGTTCAGCAGGTACGACACCTCGCCGGGCAGCATCACCGCCATGTCAGGCACCTCCCATGATCGTGCCCGATGCCTGCACCGCCGCCTCCTCGGTGGCCTCGTACACCTGCGCGGCCACGAGGAGGCGCTGCCCGTGGCTGCTGTACTCCTCGCTGACCGACGACACCGTCTCCTGCACCCGTTCCAGCACCGCCGAGTAGAGCATCGACGCGATGCCTCCGAGCGTGTCGTTCGTGCCGAGGGCCGACACGTCACCGACCTCGCCCATCAGCGCCTCGGTCTTCGCCACGAGGTCCGAGACGGCCTCCTCCATCCCCTCGCCGGCGCGACGCAGCGCGCTCGGCTCGAACTGGATGTCACTCACTCTTGGCCCTCCTCAGCATCTCGAGCATCGAGTCGGCGTACGCGTTCAGCGACCGCAGCGACTCCTCCTGCACCTGGCGGACCTGGCCTTGCAGCGCCCCCAGGTCGGGCGACAGGTCGCGCAACGACTCCATGAGTGCGGCCTGGTAGGCCTCCAAGGCGTTGTTGGTAGCCGTCACGAAGAGAGCCGCGAGCTCGGCGTTGCCCAGGCGCAGCAGCTGCGGCTGGATCGTGACCTCGGTGAGGCGGCCGTTGGTCACGGTCACCCGCAGTCGGTCGTCGTCGTCGCTGCCCTCGGCGGTCACCGGGTTCTCGGTGAGCTCGGCAGGCACGGCCGAAGAGTTCTGCGCCTGCTGGAGCTGCGCGTCGAGGTTGTCGAACAGCTCGCGGAATGCCTCGCTACTCACAGAACTCACCTCCGATAGGGGAACTGGAATCGTAGCAACCGTACCGCTCACCCGCGGCCCGCTGGTGTCGTACGTGAGACGGGCGCCAGAGCAGACCGGCACACTCGACGGACCCTGGCAAAGGGGTCCGTCCACGGTCGAGGCGTGGTGCCACTCCTTGTGCCGCAGCGATTGCTGCTCGCCGCCAGGCCCCGGGTCGACGAAACGACCGGACCTCTCGGCCAGCGTCCGTACGGGCCGCCGGATCGCCGCTGCGGCGAGCTTCGCAGCGGCGCGGCCGGGGGCCTGACCCGACCAGGGCCGGGCGGGGGCGACGGTGGGGACCGGGTCGGGACGTCGGGCGGGTCGGTGGCGCGCGCGGGCAACGGTCCGTCACCGCGCCCCAAGCCCGCGGTGCCCGGCCCGTCCCCGGGGCCGGGTCCTGCCGGGCAGCACCCGACCGCGGTAGGGAACGTACCTGTCCACCCGTTCACCGAGGGCGCCCTTTTCCAACCCTGGCAGAAGAAAACGAATACCCGTCGATGGGGAGACCCCCTGTGGCTCGTGGCAGCTTCATAGGTGGGCGGCACCGACCGGCGGACGACCTCGACGGAACGTCGGAGCCTAGCGGGAAGAACCGTTGCAGGCCCGCGGCGGTGCCCGCAGGTCACATTCCTCGGGGCACGAGAAGGTGGCGCGGGGTCGGCTCTCGCTCGGGGCGACCCCGGTCCCGGATCGGATGGAGGGTCGGACCGGGAGGATGGCCTCCCGGCGGCCTGGTCGGCGCGACGCGAGTGCCTGCGGCGCAGGTGGTCGGGCACGCGGCGTCGAGCCCTGGGACGGCTCGGCCGGGCCTCGGGTCGTCGCCTCGTACGGCACAGGTTGGAGCCGAGATCGGCTCGAATCTGTCGGCTGGCCCGCCGGGTGGGCGCGGGAGGCGGGGCCTGATCTGGCGCAGCCCTGGGCCAGGCACCGTGACGCGGCGCCAGAAACTGTCAGACCCGCCTGCTGGAATCCCACACATGATCGACATGCTGGTGCTGACCCACCTTCCTCACGCCGTCGGCGTGCTACTCGGGGCGCTGCTGGGGTGCGCCCTGCTCCGGTGCCCACCGGTGCGGCGCCTCCTCGGCGGGCTGATGCTTCGCGGGGCGTGGTGCGGGCGGGCTCCCTACGGCTGGCTCGCGCTCACGGAGCCCGGGGGCGCGACCGGGCGTGCCGTACGCGGTGGTGGCCGGCCGAGGCGGGGCGACGACACGGGGAAGGGCGAGCGCACCGGGTACCTCGCGGGGGCGGGCGCCCGCGCGAGGAAGGGCGGCGACGCGGGAGGTCGCGGCTCCCCGGGGTGGCGGGGGCCCGTCCGGGTCAACCGAGCCGGCGTAGGTCGATCTTGCCCATCTGCAGGATCTGGTCGCGGGTGGTCTCGTCGGCCATCAGCTGACCGATGGTGGTGGGCACGACCTGCCACGAGACGCCCCACCGGTCGAGGCACCAGCCGCAGCGTTCCGCCTCGGGCACCGCCGAGAGGCCGGCCCACACCTGGTCGATCTCGTCCTGGTCGGCGCAGCGCACGAGCACCGACACCCCTGGGGTGAACGTGAACTCGTGGAACGCGCCGGAGTCCATGGCGGCGAACCAGGTGCCGCCCAGCCGGAAGTCGGTGAACATCACCGTGCCCTCCTCGAACGGGCCGTCGGCCCCGTAGGTGTGGAGGGCGCCGCGAGCCGAGTCGTCGAGCACCTCGATCCAGTGGCTCGTGGCGTCGAGGGCGTTGCCGTGGTTGATTCCGCCGAACATGAACGCGGGCACCACGAACGGTCGCGGCTCGCCCGCAGGGTCGGTGAGCATCAGCTGCCAGGTGAAGCCGTAGCGGTCGCGCACCCACGCGTAGCAGCTGGAGAAGGGGTACTCGCCCAGCTCCATGAGCACCCCGCCCGTGCTGAGCCGCTCGTACAGCTCGTCCAGGTAGGCGCGGGCCTGCTCCTCGCCGCCGAACAGCAGCGGGTCAAAGTTCAGCAGCCCGCTGATCGACGGGTTCGGGGCGTACGTGTCGTCCCCGTCGATCAGCAGCAGCTCGAGGCCGTGGATGCTGACCGTCGCGGCGGGTCCCGCCGCCTGGTCCACGACGGTGGCGGCACGGAACGTCTCGGCATAGAACCGGGCCGCCTCGGCAGCGGTGCCGTCGCACCAGATGGCGGGAACCACCCGCTGGGTGGGAGTCGTGGTCATCGTGGTCTCCTCGGGTGGTCGTGGTCTCGGGCGCCCAACGGTGGGGGCGGGTAGGTGGGCCGGTCGGTCCGGCTCGTAGGTCGGGCCGGGTGCCTCGGTCCCGAGTGGCTGATCGCTCGCGGTGCCACCAGGACTGTTCTGCTCGTAGCGGCAGCTGAGGGTCCCGTGCGGGCGCCCATGGTAACGGTTCGGCGCCCGAACGAGGTCGCGGCCGGCTGATCGCGCCGGGCCCGTCCGCACGGGAGTCCAGGCAAGCCCCGACGCGCCCTCGCCGGTGCGCTGCCTCACGGTGCGCTGCCTCACGGTGGCGGCGGGTAGCCTGAGACCGCCCCGCCGACCGGCGGGAACGTCGGCTAGGTGGGAGCGTCCGTGCAGTTCGTGGCGAGTCTTGGGCGCCTGTGGCGGCACGCGGCGTTCCGGCGTCTCGTACGGCTGCGGGCGGTGGCGCAGACCTCCGACGGCATGGTGCAGGTCGGCCTGGCCTCCTATGTGCTGTTCTCCCCCTACCAGCAGCCCAACGGCTGGTCGATCGCGGCGGTGCTGGCGATCACGCTGCTGCCGTTCTCGGTGGTGGGCCCGTTCGTGTCGATCCTGCTCGACCGCTGGTCGCGGCGGCAGATCATGCTCGTCACCGACGTCGTACGGGTGGGGCTGTCACTGGTGATCGCCGGCATCGTCGCCACCGGGGACCGCAGCGGCGGCCCCACGCTGGCCATCATGCTGGTGGCGCTGGTGACGATGAGTCTCAACCGGTTCATGCTGGCCGCGCTGTCGGCGTCGCTGCCGCACACGATCGAGCCCGACGAGTACCTGTCGGCCAACACGATCATGCCCGTCATCGGGCCGGTCGGGGTGGTGGTCGGCGGTGCGGTGGCGCTCGGGATCCGGCAGGTGCTCGCCGGTGACGTGCTCGCCCTGCTGGACCCGGCCTGGGCCCGCCCGCTGCTCGCCTACCAGGCCGACGCCCTCGTGTTCGTCGTGGCCGCCGGCGGGTTCACGGTGGCGGCCGTGATCGCGGCCGGGTTCCCGCGCCGGTCGCTGGGCCCCGACTTCGAGCACCACCATTCCGCCCGCGAGGTGCTCGTGGGGCTGAGGGCCGCGTTCGGCCACCTCTCCCATCGCAGCCCGGCAGCGCTGGGACTGTGGGCGATCGGGGTGCAGCGCGTCGTCTACGGGGTGTCGATGGTGGGCACGATCCTCGTCTACCGCAACCACTTCCACGAGCTCACCGACGTGGACGCGGCCATGGTCGACCTCGGCGTGTGGGCCGCCGCGACCGGTGCCGGGTTCTTCCTGTCCACCGTCGTCAGCCCCGCCCTCGCCGCCCGGCTGGGGATGCGGCGCTGGATGGTCACCATCCTCGCCGCCGTCGCCGGGCTGCAGGTGTTCCCTGGCTCGGTGTTCACCCGGCCGACCCTCGTGGCGGCCGGGTTCCTGCTCGGCCTCGGCTCCCAGTCACTGAAGGTCTGCGTCGACACCCTCGTGCAGGCCCACGTCGACGACACCTACAAGGGCCGCGTCTTCATCATCTACGACGTCATCTTCAACGCCGCCCTCGCGTTCGCCGCCGTCATCGCCGCGCTCGTGCTGCCCGCCGACGGCGTCTCGGTGCCGATCTTCCTCACCCTTGCGGCGGCGTACGCGGCCCTGGCCGCCGTCTTCGTCGTCCGCAGCAGCCGCATCGGACCCGCCCGCTTCGACAAGGGCACCGAGTCCGCCACGGGAGCCACGTCCCGGGCCGGCTGAGGCGCCGTCGGCTCACACCCGGGGCAGCCCCTCGACCCGCGTCACGAACCGGTCGAACGACGGGCTGGTGCCGTTGCGGGCCGGATGGTCCCGGATCGCCGTGGCGATGCGTACGCTGTCGGACTCGACGTACCCCCGGCCACGCTTGCGGGTCAGCCGCTGCAGCTCCCCCTTCGGGTCGTCGACCGCATCGGTGGTCCGCGGCGTGCGCGGGATGCATCCGCGCCACCCGCGGTTGATGGACTCCGTGGCGTCGCCATGCAGCAGCCACCACGACTCCAACGTCGCCACTGGTACCGCAGGCACCGGGTGCGGGATGCCGGCGAGCTGGCTGGCGAGGCGTGCCTCCTCCTCGCCGTTCAGATCCACTCGGTCGGCATCCCGGTGCACCACCACCGCTGCGACCGGCTGGCCGCGCGCCGTCGAGGCCTTGACCGTATCCGAGAGCTTGGCGACCCAGTCCCGCACCTTCGTCACGTCGGCCCTGCGGGTCAACGAAGCCGGCTTAGGGACCACGCGGACGCTCCGGGCGAGGTCTGGGCGCTGCTGCACCACGAGCTCCTTCAGGGCGCCGCAGTCGTTGACGCTCTCGCCGAACACGAGGACGACCGGCTGCTTCCCAGCGCTCGCAGGACCCCGCCGACCACGTCTGCTCACTGCGGGACCCCGCCGATCGCCCCGGCGAACCACAGCTCGCCCAGGCCGTAGCCGCCGCCGGCACCCAGGGCGGCGGCCAGCTCGTCGGCGTCGCAGGCCGGGATGAGCGACTCCCCCGTCGCCGGGTCCCGGTCGCACAGCACGAGCTCGTCGGGCCGCAGTCGGTTCACCAGGGTCGGCGAGTGGGTCGCGGCGATGATCTGGGTTCGGGTGGAGGCGGCGCGCATCCGGTCGACGAGGATGTCGAGCGCGTAGGGGTGGAGCCCGTGGTCGACCTCCTCGATGACGGTGAGCCGTGGTGGCGAGGGGTCGTGGAGCGCGGCGAGCAGCGACAGCATCCGCACCGTGCCGAACGAGGCGTCCTCGAGCGGGATCGGTTCGCTGAGGCCGGCTTCCTCCAGCTCGACCACCACCTGCGAGGCGCTGCCCCCCACCGGCCTCATGGTGATGCCACGCAGGCCGGGTAGGCATCGCGAGAGCTCGTCGACCAAGCCCGCGAACGCATCGGGATCGTCGCGCTGCATGCCCCACAGGACGTCGGCCAGGTTGCCGGCGTCCTCGGCGAGGCTGCCGCGGGTCAGCCGCGCCGGCTGCCGGGCACGCTCCACGTCGGGGTCGAGGTAGCGGATCGACTCCAGGAAGTCCATGTACGCCGACGGGCCGGGCCCGTACTCCTCCGCCGAGAGCCGCGCCAGCGTGCCCAGGCCCGAGGTGAGCGGGCTCGACAACCGACTGGCCGCGGTGTCATCGCCCAAGTCGACCGTCTTCCCCTTGACCGTGATCCGCCGACCGCGACCCTGCACCCGCTTGAAGGTGAGCTCCTCGGTGCGCTGCACACGTTGATCCCTCCTGCGCGTGACGCGGAGCCGGTACGAGTCCGGCGCACCCTCGCTCGCGAACTGGGTGACGTGGCCCTCGATCACCAGCTCGAAGGTCTGCTGCTCGCCGGCCCGCCGCACCACGTGCCCGAACCCACCCCACATCTCAAGGGCGCGCCCCACGTCGAGACGCGCTGAGTTCGCCATGAACTGCAGCACCTTCAGCAGGTTGCTCTTCCCGGAACCGTTCGGCCCGGCGAGCACGCTCAGCGGGCCCAGCTCGACGTCGACGTCGCGCATCGACCGGAACGATCGGGCTCGGATCCTCGTCACCGGCGGCTTCATGGCACCTCCCCGTCCTGACGCGACACTCTATCCGGGCGGGCCTCCCGGGGATCGCACGCTGCGCGCACGGCTCGCGACACCGGTCGGCTCCGGCAGACTGGGCGCATGACCGACGCGACCCCCCGGCTGCGGCAGACCGTGCTCGACACCCGCGACGCGCGCCGCGCGGCGGAGTTCTGGCGACAGGTGCTGGGCTACGCCTACCGGCCCGGCGACGAGCCGCCCGCCGCCGGCGAGCCGGACCCGAAGGGCTGCGACTGGTTGTGCCTGCGCACGCCCGGCGGCCAGCCGGCGCTGGCGTTCCAGCAGACCGACACCCTCCCCCGCGCCACCTGGCCAGACCCCGCCGTGCCGCAGCAGCTGCACCTCGACCTGTCGGTGCCCACACCCGAGGCGCTCGCCGCCGCCCACACCCGGATCCTGTCGCTCGGCGGCACCGAGCTCTACGACCGCTCCGGCGACCCGGTCGAGCCCCTCCGCGTCTACGCCGACCCCGACGGCCACCCGTTCTGCGTCTTCGTGGCCTCCGACTGACGCGTGCGTACGAGCGGGAGCGGCGCCCGTCGACGACCCGTAGCCGTGACGGACGTGGCCTGACAGCAAGGGACCCAGCAGGACGCATCGGCACCGAGGCGCCATGAGGCCGCGGGGGACTCATGCCGACAGCTCCTGCTGCGCGACAGGCCCAGATCCAGCTCCGGAGGACTCGTCAAGGACGGCAGACCCCCACGCTCGCCCACCACCGCTGCGGGCACCGTGCCTGGGCGCCTCCTTCGGGCACGGCCTACCCTGGGAGCCATGTGGTCCAAGCGGCAGAGCGTCGACTACGCCCTCCAGCGGCGGCACACGCTGCGGGCGCTGGGGAGTCGTGTCCGTACCCTGTCGAGGGCCGACGCGTGCGACGCCGACCCGATGCTCGTACGGGCCGCGCTGCACCACGGGGAGCTGACCGAGGTGCGCTGCCCGGTGGGCGGCTGCGGGCGGCTCGTCACCCTCAGCTACGTGTTCGGCGAGCAGCTCGGGCAGTACTCGGGGCGCATCAAGTCCACCGCCGAGCTCGAGAAGATGCAGAACGAGTTCGGCGAGTTCAAGGTGTGCGTCGTGGAGGTGTGCACCGAGTGCGGCTGGAACCACATGATCAGCTCCTACCTGCTGGGCGACGGCGTGAGGCGTCGCCCGCCGCGGCGTCAGAAGACTGTCGAGGACATCTATGGCTGAACCGAACCGAGGCCCGTCGCGTGCGAAGCGGGGGGCGGTCACCTCCGGCAGCGGCGGGGTGATCTCGCACAGCGAGCCGGCGACCGGACGCGGTGGTCGCCGCGGCAAGCGGGCCGCGCAGGGCCAGGGCCGCTGGAAGCGACGGGTGCTGAAGGGCCTGCAGGTGCTCACCGTGCTGGTGCTGTCGCTCGCGCTGGTGGGGGTGGCCGGGTTCGTGTTCCTCTACCAGACCACGTCGTTCCCCGACCCGAACACGGCGTTCCAGACCGAGAAGACCACCGTCTTCTACCGCGACGGCACCACCCAGCTGGGCACCTTCGCCGAGCAGAACCGCACGTCGATCCCGTACGCCGAGATGCCGCAGACGATCAAGGACGCCGTCGTGGCCGCCGAGAACCGCGACTTCTGGACCGACCGAGGGATCTCCCCGGCCGGTATCGCCAGGGCCGCGTTCAACATCGCCCGCGGGCGCAGCCTGCAGGGCGGCTCCACGATCACCCAGCAGTACATCAAGATCCTCTATCTCACCCAGGACCAGACCTGGGATCGCAAGGTCACAGAGCTGATCCTCGCCATCAAGATGGGACGCTCCATGCCGAAGGAGCAGATCCTGGAGGGTTACCTCAACACGATCTACTTCGGCCGTGGCGCGTACGGGATCCAGGCGGCGGCGAAGGCGTACTACAACAAGGACGCCAAGGACCTCGACTACCGGGAGGCGGCGGTGCTGGCGTCGGTGCTCAACGCGCCGGCGCGGTTCGACCCGTCGGTGCGGGCGAGCAACGTGGACCGGCTGACCACCCGCTACCACTACGTGCTCGACGGGATGCTCGAGATGGGCGCCATCACCGCCGAGCAGCGCTCCGCCGGCGACGAGCTGCCGCCGTTCCCGGAGATCCCCAAGTCGCAGCGCTACGGCGGGCCCAACGGGTTCCTGCTGAAGATGGTGGAGGCCGAGCTGGCGGCCGCCGACATCCCCGCCGACCAGGTCGCCGGCGGCGGCCTGCAGATCGTGACGACCTTCGACCAGAAGGCGCAGGACGCGGCGATCGCCTCGGCGCAGAAGTACACCCAGGAGGCCGCCACGAAGGCCCGCACCAAGCAGGACCCCGCCCAGCTGCACGCCGCGATCGCGTCGGTCGAGGTGGGCACGGGCGAGGTGCTGGCGCTCTACGGCGGCCCCGACTACCTGGCGAACTCGCGCAACTGGGCCACCACCGACCGCATGGCGGCGTCGACGTTCAAGACGTACGCGGTGGTCGCCGGCCTGCGCAACGGGTTCTCGCTGCGGTCGACGTTCAACGGCAACACGTTCACCCCGCGCGGCGACAGCACCACCGTGCGCAACGAGTTCGGCCACCAGTACGGCAGCGTCTCGCTCGTGAAGGCGACCGCCGACTCGATCAACACGGCGTTCGTCGACCTCACCCAGCAGATGCCGAACGGTCCGCAGGAGGTCGCGCGGGCCGCCAACGAGGCCGGGGTGCCCACGGGCGCCGGCTGGGACCTCAACAACCGCATCTCCCTGGGCGTGGCCGAGGCCAGCCCGCTGGAGCAGGCGACCGGCTACGCCACCCTCGCCAACGGCGGCACGTACGTGGGCACGCACGTGGTGCGGGAGGTCCGCACCGCGAAGGGCGAGGTGATCTACAAGGCGGCCCCGGAGCAGAAGCCGGTGTTCTCCCAGGACGTCGCCCGCGACGTCACCTTCGCGCTGCAGAACGTGGTGAACGAGGGCACGGGCGCGAGGGTGTCGTCGCTGAACCGTGACATGGCCGGCAAGACCGGCACCGCCGGCGTCGGCGACGACGTGCTCTCGTCGTGGTTCGTCGCCTACACCACGCAGGTCTCGACCGCGGTGATGTACGTGGCGGGCGACGCCGGCAACGCCGACCTCGACCCGTACGCCCGCCCCGGCGACGCCACCTTCTTCGGCGGCACCTACCCGGCGCTCACGTGGCTCGACTACATGAAGGTCGCGATGGAGGGCCGGGCGTCGGAGAAGTTCGACCCGCCGGCGTACGTGAACTCGAAGGCCACCGCCACCCCCGCCGCGGAGACCTCGGCGCCCCCGTCGAGCGCGCCGCCCGAGACCACCGCGCCACCCTCGGAGGAGCCGTCGACCACGCCGACGGCCGAGCCGAGCGCGACCAGACCCACCCCGTCGGCCGGACCCAGCCGGACCCCCCGGCCGAGCACCGTGCCCTCCGCCACGACCACCCCGGTGCCGTCGTAGCGCTGGGCGGGCGGGCGCCGTACCACCACGAGCCCTGCCGGGGCGAGTGTCCGGCTCGGCCGGGGACGAGGTCTCGCGGCTACGCTGAGCCCGTGACGAGCATGCTGACGCGTCCCTGCGACCCGACCCCGTCGGAGCGGGAGCCGTCGCTGTGGCGGCGGGTGGTGCTGGAGCGGCTCGGCGGGCCGATCGGGCGGTACGCGGCCCCGGGCGGGGCGTGGCGTGACGGCGGGGCGTGGCTGCTGCTGATCGGGGCGGCCACGTGGCTGCTGGTGATCCTGCGGCAGCAGCCGTGCCGGCAGGCGACGGTGGGCACGTCGGTCGACACGTTCGCCCTCATGTGCTACTCCGACATCCCGGTGCTCTACCAGGCGCGCGGGCAGGCGCAGGGGGCGATGGTCTATCGCGACATCGGGTGGGAGTACCCGGTGCTGTCGGGCTACCTGGTGGAGATCTCCCGGTTCCTGAGCGACCTGGTCATCTGGCTGACCGGCGGGGTGCCGTCGTGGCAGGCGCCGACGGGGCAGCCGGCTCTCGACAACGCGAACGTCTACTTCGCGGTGACGTCGGTGCTGCTGTTCGGCTGCTTCCTGGCGCTCATCGAGGTGCACCGCCGTCTCGCCGTCGGCTACTCCTGGGACGCCGGCCTGCTCGTCGCGGTGTCCCCGGTGGTGATCGCCGACGCGCTCATCAACTGGGACCTGCTGGCCGTGGTGCTCACGTCGGCGTCGCTGCTGCTGTGGGCCCGCCGCCGCCCGGAGCTGGCCGGGGTGCTGCTGGGGCTGGCGATCGCGGCGAAGCTCTACCCGTTGTTCCTGCTCGGGCCGCTGCTGTTCCTGTGCCTGCGGGCGGGGCGCATGGGCGCGTACGGGCGGCTGGCGCTCACGACCGGGGTCACGTGGCTGGTGGTGAACCTGCCGGTGATGATCGGCACCCCGTCGGGGTGGCTCTACTTCTGGAGCTTCAACAACGAGCGCGGCGCCGACCTGGGGTCGTTGTGGTACGTGCTGCGCCTCGGCGGCGTCGACCTGTCGACGCCGCTGGTGGGGGCGCTGTCGCTCGGGCTGTTCGCCGCGATGTGCGCCGCGATCGCCGCCCTGTGCCTGCTGGCGCCGCGTCGGCCCCGGGTGGCGCAGGTCGCGTTCCTCGTGGTAGCGGCGTTCCTGCTGGTGAACAAGGTGTACTCGCCGCAGTACGCCCTGTGGCTGCTGCCGCTGCTCGTGCTCGCCCGGCCGAGGCTCGTCACCGTGCTGACGTGGACGCTGGGCGAGCTCATCTACTTCGGCGGCATCTGGGGCCACCTCGCCGGCACCCTCGTCGCCGGGGGCGGCGGGCCCGACCGGCTCTACTGGCTGTCGGTGCTCGTCCGGATCGGCATCACCGTGTGGACCTGCGTCACCGTCGCCGCCGATGTGCTCCGGGTGGCCGACGACCCGCTGCGCAACGGCGACGTGCCGTCCGGCGTGCACCCGCTCTACCGCGACGACGAGATCGGCGGCGTGCTCGACGGCGCCCCCGACGTGCCGTGGGCCGCCCGGCTCGCCCAGGCCGTCGGCCGCCCGGCCCCGTGGCCGTACGCGGGGCCGGGGCATGTCGTCTACGGTCCGGTCGTCACCCCCGACCAGGCGCCCGACGGTGCCGGCCCGGACGGTGCCGGCGAGGCTCCCTCCGATGGCGGTCCGCGTACGGACATCGCCGCCGAGGCGTCCTGGGAGCCGGAGCCGGGCAGGGCGTCGGACGAGCCGGCGGCGCCGAGGCCGCCGGCCGGGGCGGACGACCCGCAGGCGCAGGCGTGAGCCGTACGGGCCCGAGGCCGGTGCCGCTGCGCGACGGTCCACGGCTGGTGGCGCAGGCCTGGCTGGGCAGCCGGCTGGTGCTGCTGCTGGCGGCGGTGGCGGCGGCATGGGTGTCGGGGCGCAGCGCGCTGCAGCTGCTCGACAACTGGGACGTGCAGCACTTCACCGCCATCGCCCGCGACGGCTACGTGCACCGCTTCGACGAGGCGTTCTTCTGGGGGCTGCCGATGCTGCTGCGGATGGGGGGCCTGCTCGGGGTGCCGATGGAGCTCGTCGGCGTGGCGCTGTCGGTGACGGGGTCGGCGTTCGCGGCGTGGGCGCTGTACCGGCTCGGCGGGCCCCGGGCCGGCGTGGTGGCCGCAGCCGCGTGGCTGGTGGCGCCGACGGCGGTGTTCACCGTGGTGCCCTACACCGAGTCGCTGTTCTGCGCGTTCGCGTTCTGGGCATGGGT
>JBHAES010000307.1:0-3858 GCA_041855725.1 Actinomycetota bacterium | reverse complement strand
GGGCGCTCGAGGTGGCCCACCTCACCGGACGGTTCACCTCCGACCTGCCCGCCCACGTCTACGCGGTCCCGGGGACGGTGCAGGTGGGCCTGGCCCTCGACCGGCCCACCACCGACCGGCGCATCGCCGAGCGGGTCGACGCCATGTGGCGGGCGGGCCTCGTCGACGAGGTACGGCGGCTGTGCGACCAGGGGCTGCGCGAGTCCCGTACGGCGTCGCGGGGGCTCGGCTACCGGCAGGTGCTCGACCTGCTGGCGGGGGAGTGCACCGAGGCCGAGGCCAAGGCGGCCACCGTCACCGGGACGCGCCGGTTCTCGCGCAAGCAGCTCACGTGGTGGCGGCGCGACCCCCGCATCGTGTGGCTCGACGCGCTGCGCCCCGACCTGGTCGACGCCACCGTCTCGACGCTCGACGCCGCCGCCGGCGACGCCCGGTGAACCGAGAGGATGAGGAGCATGCGTACGGTCACCTTCCACAAGGGACACGGCACCCGCAACGACTTCGTGGTGGTCAAGGACCGCAACGACATGCTGCGGCTCACCGACGCCGACGTCCGGTTCCTGTGCGACCGGCGCTCCGGGATCGGCGGCGACGGGCTGCTGCGCGCCGTCAAGGCCGAGCACGTCGCCGAGTGGGACGGCGATCCCGACCTGTGGTTCATGGACTACCGCAACGCCGACGGGTCGGTCGCCGAGATGTGCGGCAACGGGCTGCGGGTGTTCGTACGGCTGCTGCTCGACTACGACCTGGTGGGTCTGGGGGAGGTCCACGTCGCCACCCGCGCGGGGCTGCGCACGGCGCTGCCGCTGCCCGACGGCAGGATCTCGGTCACCATGGGTCCCGTGGCCGGCACGCCGGGGGAGGTGCCGGTCACGGTGGCGGGCCGTGACCTCGTCGGTGTGCAGGTGTCGGTGGGCAACCCGCACTGCGTGGTGGAGCTGTTCGACGCCGAGGTGGACGGCGCCGACCTCGCCGAGGCCCCCTACGTCCCGGCCGACCGCTTCCCCGACGGCGCCAACGTGGAGCTGGCCGCCCGCACGGGGGAGCGGTCCTTCAGGATGCGGGTCCACGAGCGGGGCGTCGGCGAGACCGAGTCGTGCGGCACCGGCGCGGTCGCGGTCGCGTACGCCCTCGCCGGCGGCGAGCCCGGCACCTACCGCGTCGACGTGCCGGGCGGCACCCTCGAGGTGGTGCTCGCCGACGACGCCACCGCGTGCCTCGTCGGCCCGGCGGTCCTGGTGGCCCACGGCGAGGTGACGGTGCCCGCGTGAGCGCGGCCCCGTAACCCGGTGGCACCCGGACGCGCCCGGGTGAGAGGCTGAGGCCTGATGACGACCCACAGCGACGCCCCCGACCTCGACGGCCCCGACGCCGACCTCGACGCCTGGGACCCCGACGACCTCGACGACTCCTACGACGGTGACCAGCTCGACCTCGCCGACCGCCACGCGCTGCGCCGCGTCGACGGGCTGCGCACCGAGCTCGACGACGTCACCGAGGTGGAGTACCGCCGGCTGCGCCTGGAGCGGGTGGTGCTCGTGGGCGTGTGGGCCACCGGTTCCGAGGCCGACGCCACCAACTCGCTGGCCGAGCTGCGGCTGCTCGCCGAGACGGCCGGCTCGCAGGTGCTCGAGGCCCTCGTGCAGCGGCGGCAGCGACCCGACCCGGCCACGTTCATCGGGCGTGGCAAGGTCGACGAGGTGCGCGAGGTCGTGGTGGCGACCGGGGCCGACACGGTCATCTGCGACGGCGAGCTGACCCCGGCGCAGCTGCGCAACCTGGAGGACCGGGTCGGGGTCAAGGTGGTCGACCGCACCGCCGTGATCCTCGACATCTTCGCCTCCCACGCCCGTTCGGCCGAGGGCAAGGCGCAGGTCGAGCTGGCCCAGCTCCAGTACCTGCGGCAGCGGCTGCGCGGCTGGGGCGGCAACCTGTCGCGCCAGACCGGCGGACGCGCGGCCGGCGGCGTCGGCATCGGCGGCCGCGGGCCCGGTGAGACGAAGCTCGAGACCGACCGGCGCCGCATCCGGACCCGCATCTCCCGGCTGCGGGAGCAGCTGCGGGGGATGGCGGCCACGCGGCAGGTGAAGCGGCAGGAGCGCCACCGCCACCAGGTGCCGTCGGTGGCGATCGTCGGCTACACCAACGCCGGCAAGTCGTCGCTCCTCAACCGGCTCACCGGTGCCGGCGTGCTCGTCGAGGACGCCCTGTTCGCCACCCTCGACCCCACCACGCGGCGCACCCAGACCGCCGACGGCCGGGTCTACACGCTCACCGACACCGTCGGCTTCGTACGGCACCTGCCCCACGACCTGGTGGAGGCGTTCCGGTCCACGCTGGAGGAGTCGGTCGAGGCCGACCTGCTGGTGCACGTCGTCGACGGCTCCGACCCCGACCCGTTCGGCCAGGTGTCGGCCGTCCGCGCGGTGCTCGGCGAGATCGGCGCCGGCGACGTCGCCGAGCAGCTGGTGGTGAACAAGGTCGACGCGGCCGAGCCCGACACCCTTGCGGCGCTGCGGACCCGGTTCCCCGACGCCGTGCTCGTGTCGGCCCGCACCGGCGAGGGGATCGAGGCGCTCCGGGCCCGGGTCGAGTCGCGGCTGCCGCGCCCCGGCGTCCAGGTCGACGTGCTGGTGCCGTACGCGCGGGGCGACCTCATCGACCGCATCCACCGCGAGGGCGAGGTGGTGACCGTGGAGCACACCGGCGAGGGCAGCAGGGTCGTCGCCCGGGTGAGCGAGGCCCTGGCCGCCGACCTGGTGGCCGCCGACGCGTCCGGCTGAGCACGGCTCCCGCGGCGGGGGCCTGGGACCTGGGCTGCGACGGCGGGTTCCATCGTCGGGCACGGGCTGCCGGGGACGCCGTACGCGCCGGCCGCGCGTCCGAGGACGGGGGCGGACGTGTCACAGGCGCGCGTTAGGGTGCTCTGGTGCCGACCCAGCGCCCTGACCCCGACGAGGCCGACCTCGCCACCCGCATCCTGCGGGCGGCCGTCGCGCGGCTCGGCGGGGCCGAGCGCAAGGGTCAGCGCGACATGGCGGCGGCGGTGAGCCGCGCGATCGCCTCGGGCGAGCACCTGCTGGTGCAGGCGGGCACCGGCACGGGCAAGTCGCTGGGCTACCTGGCGCCGGCGTTCGCCCACCTGGCCGAGTCGTCCGACGCGCGGGTGGTCGTGGCCACCGCCACCCTCGCCCTGCAGCGGCAGCTGGCCACCAACGACATCCCGGTGGTGCTCGACGCCGTGCAGGAGGTGACGGGCCGGCGGCCTCGGGCGGCCGTGCTGAAGGGGCGCTCCAACTATGCCTGCCTGCACCGGGTGCGCGACCACGTGCCGGGCGGGTCCGAGCAGGACAGCCTGCTCGGCGGCACCGAGCTGGCCGAGGCGCTCAAGGAGCGGGGCGCCGACGCCACGTCGGTGGTGGGCGCCGAGGTGGTGGCGCTGCGCGAGTGGGCCGAGCGGCAGCTGGCCGAGCGCGGGCTCGCCGACCGCGACGACGCCCCCACCCACACCCCGCGGGCGTGGGCGCAGGTGTCGGTGCCGGCGCGCGAGTGCCTGGGCGCCCAGCGGTGTCCCTACGGGTCGCAGTGCTTCGTCGAGGCGTCGCGCGACCTCGCCCGCCAGGCCGACCTCGTCGTCACCAACCACGCCCTGCTCGCCGTCGACGCCATGCACGGGCGCACGGCCCTGCCCGAGCACGACCTCGTGGTGGTCGACGAGGCGCACGAGCTGGTGAGCCGGGTGACCGGGGCCGCGTCGGCCGAGCTGAGCCCTCAGCAGGTCGAGCGGGTCGCCCGCCGGGCGCTGCCCTGGCTCGACGACGACGTGGCCCTCGAGCTGCTGGAGGCCGGCGAGGACCT
>JBHAES010000306.1:0-9079 GCA_041855725.1 Actinomycetota bacterium | reverse complement strand
TGACGAATCCGGACATGCTGCACCGATCCCTGCTGCCCGGGCACCAGCGGTTCTCGTCCGTCCTCAAGCGGCTGGACTTCGTGGTCGTCGACGAGGCACACCGGTACCGCGGCGTGTTCGGCTCCCACGTGTCCCTCATCCTCCGCCGGCTGCTGCGCCTGGCCCGGCTGGGGCGGGACCGGCGGCACGGGCGGTGGTGGGACCGGCTGGCCGGACGCGAGTGGATGAGGCGGCTGGACCTCGCCGGTGGGCGCCGCGCCCTGCCACCAGGGCTGGGTCCGCGCCTGCGGCCACGGCTCGGTCGGCAGCGGCGCCGGCTCGTACGCGGGCGGCACCGGCGGCGGGGGCGGCGGGGGCGCTCCCCACGTCGGGTGGCCGGATGCGGGCCGGCCGAAGGGGGTGCCGTGAGGGTTCGGCTGGTCTGGGTGCTGAGTCACGTGCCTGACGCTAACGGCCCCGACGACCTCCGCCAGGACTTGTCCACAGACCTGTTGCGACCGGTCACCCGGCCTCGGCCGGAGCCGCGCCCGGGCGAGCCCTGGCGGCGCGGGTGCACACGTCCACCAGCGGGCAGCGGGTGACCTCCCCGCCGCTACCTCGTACGACCACCGACCACGACGGCACGTCGTGGGCCACCACCACCCCGTCGCCGTCGGGGGTGCTGACCGCCGCGCCGACCCGCGGGGCCTGCTTCGCGAAGTCGACGTAGAGGGGGTGCTCGTAGGCCAGGCAGCACATCAGCTTGCCGCAGGCCCCGGCGATCTGCAGCGGGTTGGCGGGCAGGTCCTGCGCCCGGGCGAGCCGGACGCTGATCGGCTCGAACGAGGTGAGGAAGGTGGCGCAGCACAGCTCACGGCCGCACGAGCCGACGCCGCCGGTGAGCCGGGCCGCGTCACGGACCCCGATCTGGCGCAGGTCGATGCGCGAGCGCAGGGTGCGGGCCAGGTCCGAGAGCAGGCCCCGGAAGTCGACCCGGTGCGGGGCGGTGTAGTAGACCGCCACGAGGGTGCCGTAGTCGGCGGAGCGGTCGTCGAGGTCGATGCCCACCACCTTCATCGCCAGGCCGTGCCGCTCGACCAGCTCGTCGACGAGCGCCTCGATCTCGCCGACCCGGACGCGGTTGGCGGCGTCGCGCGACAGGTCGGCGTCGGTGGCGGGCCCCGCGCACACCGGCAGCCCGGTGATGGTGTCGGAGTCGACGTGCTCGGGTGCCCACACCACCGTGGCCACCTCGGGACCGGTCTCGGTGGGGTGCAGCACCCGGTCGCCGACCGCGTACGTGCCCTCGCCCGGGTCGAGGTAGTGCAACCGGCCGTGGGTCGTGAACGTGACCGCCATCACCCGCGCCATGCCGCACACCCTACGACGCGCGGACCCTCACCAGCCGGGCAGGCCGAGCTGCTGGGCCTGCTTCTTCACGTCCTCGTCGTAGCGGGCCGCCGCCGCAGCCGCCGTCGACTGACCCGTGCCCACCGTGATGATGATGTGCTCCAGGTTCGGACCCTTCACCGGCGACGAGAACTCCAGCGCCGGCGTCGTCCTGCCCGCGTCGGAGTAGGCGATGATGTCCTTCACCGCCTGCGGCACGTCGGACTTCGCCTTGCACGTCGTGTTGGCGTAGGCACCCGCCGGCGACGTGTTGTCGTTGTAGACCGCGCACCCGGCGGGCGACTGCACGAAGTCGACGAAAGCCCGCGCCCCCGCCAGCTTCGCCCCGGCGGCCGACCGCGGCACGTACAGCCCGCCCGGCACCCAGGTGGTGAGGCCGGCCGTGGCGGCGTCGGTGCCCGGGATGCCGACGAACCCGATGTCGCCCACCTGGTCGGGGTGGTTGCGGATCAGCGTGTCGATGGCGCCCGAGGTGATCGGGTAGTGCACCCCCTCGCCGGAGGCGAGCTTCGCCAGGCCCGTCTCGGTGGTGGCTGCGGCGGCGTCGGCATTGAAGTAGCCGGCCCGGTAGAGGTCCTCGGTGTGCTGGAACCCGGCGAGGGCGGGCGGGTCGGCGTACTTGGCCTGGTTGGCGGTGTACTTCTCGGCCCACGTCGGGTCGGCCTGCACCACGTTGTGGAAGTCGCCGAGCAGGAACAGCTGCGAGGTCCACGTGGAGCCCTGCCCGTACGTCTGGATCACCGGCACCTTGCCGGCCGCCTTGATGGCGGCGTTGTTGGCCATGAACTGGTCCCACGTCTGCGGCGGCTGCAGGCCGAGCTCCGCGTACACCCGGCGGTTGTAGAACATGCCGCCGCCCGCGCCGAAGCCCATGGGGGCCGCGTAGTGGTGGCCCCCGGCCGCCGTGGCCTGCAGGAAGTCCTCGCTGAGGTCGCCGAACCACGGCTGGTCGTCGACCGGCTGCAGGTTCTGCTCCGGCTTGATCGCCTGCATGAGCGAGCCGGAGTTGTAGACGAACACCTCGGCCATCTCACCGGTCGACAGCCGGGTCTTCACGAGGTTGTCGCCGTCGCCGCCGCCCGGACGCGACTCGACCACCACCTGGTAGGTCGACTGCGACGCGTTGAACGCCTTCGCCAGCGCCTCCGACACGGCGACGGCGGCGCGGTCGTTGGTGTTGAGGAAGCGGATCTGCACCCGGTCGCCGCCGCCGGACCCGGCGAGGCTGCCAGACTGGCAGGCCGACGTGGCGAGCAGCGCCAGCGCCGCGGCGAGGGGCACCAGGGTTCTGAGGATCGTGCGCATGACGGCTCCTTCGTGGTCGCGACCCGCCCACGCTGGCGGGTCCGCCCGGAGCCTTCAGCATGCCAGGCGGCCAGGGCCCCACGAGGCGCCGAGACCCAACCGTGACGTGCGTCGGGGCGGCGCCGTGACGACGCCGCCCCGACCGCGGTCGAGACCCTCAGCCCGGGGTCACCAGCCGGGCAGGCCGAGCTGCTGGGCCTGCTTCTTCACGTCCTCGTCGTAGCGGGCCGCCGCCGCAGCCGCCGTCGACTGGCCCGTGCCCACCGTGATGATGATGTGCTCCAGGTTCGGACCCTTCACCGGCGACGAGAACTCCAGCGCCGGCGTCGTCTTGCCGGCGTCGGAGTAGGCGACGACGTCCTTGATGGCCTGCGGCACGTCGCTGGGCACCTGGCAGGTGGTCATGGCGTACGCGCCGGTGGGCAGCGTCTCCTTGTTGTAGATGGCGCACCCCTGCGCCGACTGCACGAAGCTCACGAACGCGCGGGCGCCCTCGAGCTTGGCGCCGCTGGCGCTCGTGGGGATGTACATCCCGCTGGGCACCCACGTGGTGAGGCCGGCCTTGGCGGCGTCAGGGCCCGGGATGCCGAAGAACCCGATGTCGGCCACCTGGTCGGGATGGTTGCGCTTCACCGTGTCGATGACCCCCGACAGGATCGGGTAGTGGGCGCCCTCGCCGTTGGCGAGCTTCGCCACGGCCTGCTCGGTGGTGGTGGCCGGGGCGTCGGAGTTGATGTAGCCGGCCTTGTAGACGTCCTCGGTCTTCTGGAACCCGGCCACGGCGGGCTGGTCGGCGTACTTGGCCTTGTTGGCGGTGTACTTCTCGGCCCACGCCGGGTCGGCGGCGGCCACGTTGTGGTAGTCGCCCAGCAGGAACAGCTGCGAGGTCCACGTGGAGCCCTGCCCGTACGACTGGATCACACCCACCTTGCCGGCGGCCTTGACGGCGGCGTTGTTGGCCATGAACTGGTCCCACGTCTGCGGCACCTGCAGCCCGAGGTCGGCGTAGATCTTCTTGTTGTACATGATCCCGCCGCCACCGCCGGAGGCCCACGGGGCGCCGTAGTGCTTGCCGTCGGCCTCGGTGGCGGCGACGAAGTCCTTGCGCGCGTCGGCGAACCAGGGCTGGTCGTCGACCGGCTGCAGGTTCTGGGCCGGCTTGATCGCCTGCATGAGCGAGCCGGAGTTGTAGACGAACACCTCGGCCATCTCACCGGTCGACAGCCGGGTCTTCACGATGTTGTCGCCGTCGCCGCCGCCCGGACGCGACTCGACCACCACCTGGTAGCTCGACTGCGACTCGTTGAACGCCTTCGCCATGGCCTCGCTGAGCTCGACGGAGGTCTTGTCGTTGGTGTTCAGGAACCGGATCTGGGTGCGGGAGCCGCTCGCGCCTCCCCCGCCGGCCAGGCTGCCGGACTGGCACCCGGCCGTGGCCACCAGGGCCATGGCCGCGCCGGCCGCCACCACGGCCCTCACGAGCTTGCTGTGCATCTGGTTCGACCCCTTCCATGTCGTTCGTACGGAGCGGCTGGCCGCCCCCTCGCGGAGCTGGCCGCGGCGGTCGCCCTCTGACCACCCGGCCCGCGACACCCCGGCGGCATCGCCGTGGCCTCGCCTCACCCGCGCGCTGGTCGACGCCTCCTCGCGCGGTACGTCCACCCGTGCCGGGCACGATCCCAGCACGCGACTTGAAACGTGTCAACAGCGTAGGGCGGGTACCCGTTGACGCGCCAGCAGGTTGGGGTTACGGTTCAGCAACGAAGGGATTGAGTCGTTTCATGGCACCGCCGCCACTGGAGCCCCACGAGGGGCCGCACCGAAGGACACCGCGATGACTGTCACCTCTGCCGCCCCGGCGGCCGGGCACCGGCGACCACCGGGTCGCCGCCCCACCACGCGCTCGTACCAGAAGACCACCTACCCGCTGTGGTTCGCCCTGCCGTCGGCGATCCTCTTCCTGGTCTTCTTCCTCGTGCCCACCCTCGCCTCGTTCTACTTCGCGTTCACCAGGTGGGACCTCTTCACCGCCGAGTGGGTGGGCTGGGCCAACTTCCAGCAGTTCCTCGCCGAGCCCGAGATGTCGCAGTCGCTGGGCCACACCCTCGTCTACGCGGTGCTGACCTCGGGGGCGAAGGTGGTGCTCGGGCTGCCGCTGGCGGTCCTGCTCACCAGCCAGATCCTGGGCCGCGACCTGCTGCGGTCGATCATCTTCTTCCCGGTGCTGTGCTCCACGATCGGCATCGGCATCACCTTCAGCAGCCTCATGAACCCCAACCTGGGCCTCATCAACCAGGCGCTCGAGCTGGTGGGGCTGCCCGGCCCCGGCTGGCTCACCGACCCGGCGCTCGCCCTGTTCTCGGTGGCCATCGTCGACATCTGGAAGGGCGTGGGGCTCGCCACCCTCATCTACATCGCGGGCATCCTCGCGATCCCCCGCGAGTACTACGAGGCGGCCGAGGTCGACGGCAGCAGCAAGCTGCAGCAGTTCCGCACCATCACCCTGCCGCTGGCGTGGCCGGCCACCTCGACGGTCATCACGCTGTCGCTCATCGGCGGGCTGCGGTCGTTCGACCTCATCTGGGCCATGACCCGCGGCGGACCCGGGTTCGCCTCCGACGTGATCGCCTCGGTGATCTACAAGCAGTACCAGGCCGGCTTCTACGGCCTGTCGACCGCGGGCAACGTGGTGCTGTTCCTGCTGGTGGCGTGCATCATCATGCCGCTGCAGTGGTGGATGACGAAGCGGGAGGTGGACCTGTGAGCCCTCGGACCCTGCGCCGGCTGCCCGGCACGATCCTCACGTACGCGCTGGTGACCGTGCTGTTCATCGTGCCGTACGTCTTCATCGTGCTGCAGGCCGGCAAGGATGCCCGCCAGGCGTCGTTCCTCGAGTTCAGCCTGCCGAACCCGGCGCAGTACTGGGAGAACCTCGTCGGGGTCGTCACCGCCAACCAGGGCGACATGATCGTCGCGTTCATCAACTCCACCGTGCTCACGGTGGTGGCCGTGTCGGTCAAGGTGCTGCTCTCGGCCATGACCGCCTTCATCTGGCAGCGGCGGGCCGGCAAGGTGCTCGGCACCGTCATCCAGGTGCTCGTGCTGTCGGGCCTGGTGATCCCGCCGGCCGTGGTGCCGACGATCTGGGTGCTGCAGTCCCTCGGCCTGTTCAAGACCCTGCCCGGGCTCATGCTCATCCACATCACCTACGGCATGGCGTTCTCGATCCTGCTGTTCCGGGCGTTCATCGGCACGATCCCCCGCGAGATCGACGAGGCGGCGATCGTCGACGGGGCCGGGGCCATGAAGCTGTTCTGGACGATCATCTTCCCGCTGCTCAAGCCCGTGCTGGTCACCGTGACCGTGGTTCAGTCGGTGGCGGTGTTCAACGACTTCGTGAACGCCCTCTACTTCCTGCCCGGCTACCCGACGGTGCAGCTGCAGCTGTTCCAGTACCAGAGCCAGTACATCAGCGAGTACAACATGCTGTTCATGAACGTGCTGCTCATCACCGTGCCGCCGCTCATCCTCTACATCTTCTTCAACAAGCAGATGGTCGCCGGCATGACCTCGGGCGCCGTCAAGGGCTGACCGGGCCCGGCGGCGCGGGTTGCCCCGTACGGCTGCACGCGCCGACGCGGCACGGTTGGATGGGCCCCATGGGACGCAGCGTGCTCTTCATGGGTGGCACCGGCATCATCAGCTCGGCGTGCGTGGCGCTCGCCGCCGCGACCGGGTGGCGGGTCACCGTGCTCAACCGGGGTCGTAACACGTCTCGGCCCCTGCCCGTGGGGGTCGAGGTGCTCACCGGCGACGTCCGTGACCAGGGGTCCGTACGCGCCGCCCTCGGCGACCGCTCCTTCGACGCGGTGTGCGACTTCCTGTCGTTCACCGCCGACCAGCTCTCCTCGATGGTGGACGTGTTCCGCGGCCGGACCCGGCAGTACGTGCTCATCTCGTCGGCGTCGGCGTACCAGACGCCGCCCCGGTCGCTGCCGATCACCGAGGCCACCACCCTCTGCAACCCGGTGTGGCCCTACTCGCAGCACAAGATCGCCTGCGAGGAGCTGCTCACCCACGCGTGGCGCGAGGAGCGGTTCCCGATGACGGTGGTGCGCCCCTCCCACACGTACGAGCGGCGCTCCACGATCCTCGGCGGCGGCCGGGCGATGGTGCGCCGGCTGATGGCGGGCCGCGAGGTGGTGGTGCACGGCGACGGCACCTCGCTGTGGACCCTCACGCACTCGACCGACTTCGCCAAGGCGTTCGTGGGGCTGCTCGGCCGCTACCAGGCGGTCGGCGAGACGTTCCACATCACCTCCGACGAGGCGTTGCCGTGGGACGCCATCGTGGAGCTGATGGCCGACGCGGCCGGCACCCGGCCCCGCATCGTGCACGTACCCTCCGACGCCATCGCCGCCCTCGACCAGGAGTGGGGCTGGGGCCTGCTCGGCGACAAGGCCCACTCGATGGTGTTCGACAACACGAAGGTGAAGCGGCTCGTGCCCGAGTTCGTGTGCACCACGCCCTTCAGCGTGGGCGCGCGCCAGATCGTGGCGTGGTTCGCCGAGCACCCCGAGCGCCACCCCACCGAGGACCGGCTCGACCCGGTGATCGACCAGCTCGTCGAGCGCTGGGGCTGAGCCTCGTCAGGCGAGCAGCCGCTCGTTCTTGCGGTCGATGCGGCCGCGGTGCACCCCGGCGTCGATGGACCAGCCACCGCCGCCGACGGCGAGGAACATGAGCCCCACGCCCGCCATCAGCAGCTCGAGCTCGCCGATGAAGCCCACCACGCCGGGCTGGAACGGGTTGCCCGCCCCCCACAGCATGAACGCGAGCAGGCACACCGACACGCCGGTGAGCAGCAGGCCGGCGACCCGGGTGCCGAGGCCCAGCAGCAGCATGAGGGCGACGACCGCCTCGGCCGCCACCTGCACCCACGCCACCGCGGTGGCCGACGACGCCAGGATCGTGTGGTCGACCCACAGCTTCTGCAGGGCCGCGATGTCCATGGCGTGCAGGAACGCCCGTACGCCGACGACACCACCGGCGACCCACCGCAGCACGAGCAGGCCCAGCGACGGCACGACCCCGTACGTGGAGGGCAGCGTGAACGGGGTCGGCGCCGGCGCCTGGTCGCCCGGCTGCACCTTGCCGAGCTGACGGTCACGGGCCTCCCGCTCCTCGGCGCGGCGCCGGGCGGCCAGCGTCTCGGGGTCGACGTCCTCGACGGCCTCGTCGGGCGCCAGGACGGCCGTGGCGTCGGGTGCCGGAGGTGCCGTGGCGTCGGGGTCGCGGAACAGCGAGGCCGGCACCGGCGCCTCGGAGTCGATCGCGTCGGCGGGCGGCTCCGGCAGCGGGTCGGCGTCCGGCAGGTCCGCGGGGGCCTCAGGGTCCGCCTCGGGCGCAGCCTCCGGCTCCTCGGGGGCCTCCGGGAAGGCGAACGGGTCGCTCACCAGGCTGATCTCGTCGGGGTCGGTCTCGTACGGGTCGGCGGCGGGCGGCAGGGACTCGTCGAGCCCGTGCCGGGGCGCGGTCTCGGGCTCGGGGTCGGCGAGACCCGCGGACGCCGACGGCCGCTCCACCCGGGCAGCCTCGGGCAGCGGCGGCTCGGCCTCGATCACGGGGCCTGGCCGCTCCTGGACGCCGTCCCCACCTGCGCCGTCGGGCTCGGGGGCCTCGTCGCGGGCGAGGTCGGCGAGGGCGGCCTCGTGCAGCTCGCGGGCGACGCGCAGCCGCTCCTCGACGAGGGCGTCGGCGGTGAGGGGGCCGTCGGCGCGGTCACCGTCCCACGACGGGGTGGCGCTGCCGTACGCCGCGCTGGGCGAGGCGGTGCCGTAGGGGCTGGGGTCCGAGGTCGGGGCCGCGGCGTCGCCCGCGCGGCCGGCGAACCAGGACACCGCGTCGTCGACGAGAGCGTCGTCGCGCGGGTCGGGGGCCAGATCGGGATGCTCTGGGTTGGTCACGTCAATCCTCCACCTGACTGGGACAGGTCCTGGCCATGCTGCCACCCGTCCACCCCCAAACCCAGGAGGCTGGCCGCACAGGGCACCCTTGACGTGCGGCAAACGCTTGCCGCAACATGGAGCACGTTGCAGAAACAGTTGTAACACCTGCTCCAAGGAGGAACCCTCGTGCCGCTGTCCCGGCGTCGTGGGTCAGAACGGCCTGTTCCTCAAGGCGTCGATGTTCTGGTCGATCGCGGCCCGCACGAAGCGTCCCGCTCGGCGACGACCTCGACCCTGTTGCCCTCGGGGTCGAGCAGGACCAGCTCGTAGTACCCGTCGCCTGTGCGCCGCGGGCCGTCGACCACCGCGACCCCGCTGTCCCGCAGGCGAGCGGCCAGGGCGTCGACGGTGTGCTCGTCGGGCACGCAGAAGGACAG
>JBHAES010000305.1:0-7518 GCA_041855725.1 Actinomycetota bacterium | reverse complement strand
TGCAGGTCCTCGCCGGCACGGCCCCCGCCTCCGGGCCCGGGGTGCGCATCGTGATCTTCGACCCGGCCGGCAAGGTCGGCCCCACCCAGCTGCTCGACGCGGTGCAGGAGCTGCGCGACGCCGGCGCCGAGGTCATCGAGATCAACGACTCGGTGCGGGTCGTCGCCTCCACCTGGTTCGCCACCGGCTCCGACGGCACGATCGTCGCCGACCACAAGGCGGTCACCCGGCCCATCGTCATCGACGCGATCGGCGACCCGCACGCCCTCGACGAGGCCACCCGGTTCCGCGGCGGCATCGTCAGCCAGGTGCAGGCGCCCCAGATCGGCGGCAGCGTCACCATCAGCCGCCCGGCGCAGGTGCAGGTCACGGCGGTGCGCGAACCCACCGCGAACCAGTTCGCCAGACCCATCTGAGACGCCACACCGCGACAAACGCGTCGGATCACGGTGTTGCGGGCCCACGTACGCAAGAATCGGACCGACAAGAAAGGCAGCCATGAGCTTTCCCGAGGACCTGAGGTACAGCACCGACCACGAGTGGGTGCGCAGCGGCAACGGCTCGACCGTGCGGGTCGGCATCAGCGACTACGCGGCCGAGGCGCTCGGCGACGTCGTCTACGTGTCCCTGCCCACGGTGGGCGAGGAGGTCGCCGCGGGCGACGCGTGCGGCGAGCTGGAGTCGACCAAGTCGGTCTCCGAGCTGTACTCGCCGGTCGCCGGCGTGGTCACGGCCGTCAACCAGCTGCTCGCCGACTCGCCCGAGACCGTCAACGCCGACCCGTACGGCGACGGGTGGATCTTCGAGGTCGAGGTGTCCGACATCGAGGCGATCGACGACCTCCTCGACGCCGACGCCTACGCCGAGCACGTCGGCGCCTGAGCGCCGAGGACCCACCTTGACCCCGTCGTAGACTGACGGCTCAGCGCCAAGAGAGAGACACCACGATGACGACCTGCCCCGCGTGCGGATCTGCCGTCCCCGTCGACAGCAACTTCTGCCCCCACTGCGGCGGCAGGCTGCGCGCGAGCACGGGCGAGACCACCCGGGTGATCCCGGTGGTGACCGACGAGACGGGCGAGATCAGCGAGCTGTCGCCCGAGCAGCACCGTGCCGTCGAGGCGCTGCCCCGCGGGTCGGCGCTGCTCATCGTGCAGCGGGGGCCGGGCACCGGCGCGCGCTACCTGCTCGACACCCCCGAGTCGGTCGCCGGGCGGCACCCCGACTGCGACATCTTCCTCGACGACATCACCGTGTCGCGCCACCACGTGCGGTTCACCCGCGACGAGGGCCGCATGACGTGCGAGGACCTGGGCTCCCTCAACGGCACCTACGTCAACCGGGCCCTGCTCGACGGCGCGGTGGTGCTTCGTACCGGCGACGAGGTGCAGATCGGCAAGTTCCGGCTGGTCTACTTCGAAAGTGCGCACGGGTTGGGGTGATGGCTCAGCCGCTCCGGAGCATCGGCCAGGTCCTCGCGGTCCTGAAGCCCGACTTCCCCGACATCTCCATCTCCAAGATCAGGTTCTTGGAGTCGGAGGGGCTGATCTCCCCCGAGCGGGCCCCGTCCGGGTACCGCAAGTACGCGGTGGCCGACATCGAACGGCTCCGCTACGTGCTCACAGCGCAGAAGAACCACTACCTGCCGCTCAAGGTGATCCGCGAGCACCTGGAGCTCATCGACCAGGGCCACGAGCCGCCGACGCTGGAGACGCCGACCCCGCAGGCGCCGGCCGAGCCGCCGGCGGGGGAGAAGCGGCGGCCGCAGAAGCGGCCGCTGCGGCTGTCGCGGCGCGAGCTGCTCGACGCCTCGGGCCTGCCCGAGCCGACGCTGGTCGAGCTGGAGCGGCAGATGGTGATCCGGCCCCGGCGGGGCACGAGCTTCTACGGCCGAGACGCCCTCACGCTCGCGGTGGTGGCGCGCAAGCTGTCGCTGTACGGGATGGACGCCCGGCACCTGCGCGCCATCAAGTACTCCGCCGAGCGGGAGGTGGGCCTCATCGAGGCGGCGGTCGCGCCGTACGCCCGCCGGCAGGCGGCGTCGCGCGAGACCACGGTCGAGATCATGCAGCTGGTCATGCACGCGCACGCCGCGCTGATGCAGTCGGCCCTCGACAAGTAGCTCCCGGGGGCGCCGCCGCCAGGCGGGCTAGGCTGGAGGCATGCGGGAGCTGGTGGTGCACGGCGTACGGATCGAGATGCCCTCGGGGATCCCGATGCTGCTGCTCAAGGAGGCCCAGGGCGCCCGGGCGCTCCCGATCTGGATCGGCGCCGCCGAGGCGGCCGCCATCGCCACCGCGCTCGAGGGGGTGGAGCCGCCCCGGCCCCTGACCCACGACCTGTTCACCACGACCCTCGACACGTTCGGCCACACGCTCCAGGAAGTGAGGGTCACGTCGCTGTCCGACGGCGTCTTCTACGCGCTGCTGGTCGTCGACGGCGAGCACATCAGCGCCCGTCCCTCCGACGCGGTCGCCCTGGCCCTGCGCAGCGGCGCCCCCATCTACGGCACCCCCGAGCTGCTCGACGAGGTCGGGGTCGAGATCCTGCCGGAGCGTGACGAGGAGGTCGAGGCTTTCCGCGAGTTCCTCGACAACGTCAGCCCCGAGGACTTCGAGAACCCTCAGGAGACGTGAAACCCCTCGTCACAGCGCACTCTCGACCCGCCGTACCCGCCGTGCGGACGGCGGGCCGAGGCCCCCGAAACCCTCAACCTCGCCGCGCCCGGAGTCTCAACCTTCGTTGACCCCGCCGGCCTGGCCGCCTAGCGTCGGCACTACACGGGTGGAACTACACCACCGTGACCAGCCAGCCAACAGAGAGGCCGACCGTGGACCTGCAGCAGCAGCCGGAGCACATGCCCCCCACGCAGGACCTGCTCTTCGAGGGCGACTACTCGCCCCTGCCCGAGGACGTCGGCTTCCGCGGCCCGGTCGCCTGCAACGCCGCCGGCATCACCTACCGCCAGCTCGACTACTGGGCCCGCACCGGCCTGGTCACCCCCGAGATCCGGCCCGCCACCGGCTCGGGCACCCAGCGCCTCTACAGCTTCCGCGACATCCTGATCCTCAAGGTCATCAAGCGCCTCATCGACGCCGGCGTGTCGCTGCAGCAGGTCCGCACCGCCATCGACCACCTGCGGGCCCGGGGCGTGCAGGACCTCACCGAGGTCACCCTGCTCAGCGACGGCGTCTCGGTCTACGAGTGCACCAGCGACAACGAGATCGTCGACCTGCTGCGCGGCGGCCAGGGCATGTTCGGCATCGCGCTCGGCGGGGTGTGGAAGGACCTGGAGGGCACCCTGTCGCAGCTGCCGACCGAGCGGGCCGCCGACGAGCCCCACCACCACGGCGTCGTCGACGAGCTGGCCCTGCGCCGCCGGGCCCGCTACGCCTGACCGGCAGGCTCGGACCGCCCGCGACCGGCCAGGTCCGGGCGGTCCTCGCGTGCCGGCCGCGCCGGCACGAGTCAGGCGGCCTCGTGGGGGCGTACGGTGCCGACGAGGGTGCACCACCGGCCGGCCCGTGCCGGGTGCCACCGTGGCCGGGGGTGGCTGGAGGAATGTCGGCGCGACCGCGTAGGTTGGGCTCGATCGAGCCCACCTGACCAGGAGGATGGATGACCGCCTTCGCCGACCGCCACATCGGTCCCCGCCACGACGACCTGACCGACATGCTCCGGGTGATCGGGGTCGACTCGGTCGACGCCCTGCTCGACGCGTCGATCCCGTCCGCCATCCGGCTGCGGCAGCCGCTCGACCTGCCGCAGCCCCTCGCCGAGCACGAGGTGCTGGCTCGGCTGCGCGAGCTGGCCGACCGCAACACGGTGAAGGTGCCGTTGTACGGGCTGGGCTACCACGCCACCGTCACGCCTCCGGTGATCCGGCGCACCGTGGTCGAGAACCCGGCGTGGTACACGGCCTACACCCCGTACCAGCCCGAGATCAGCCAGGGCCGGCTCGAGGCGCTGCTCACGTTCCAGACGATGGTCGCCGACCTCACGGGGCTGCCCACCGCGGGCGCCAGCCTCCTCGACGAGGGCACCGCGGTGGCCGAGGCGGTGGCGCTGGCGCGGCGGGCCGTGCCCAAGGGTGCGGTGTGCCTGGTCGAGGAGGCGATCCTGCCGCAGAGCCTCGCCGTGCTGCGGACGCGGATGGACGCTCTCGGCGTCGGGGTCGTGGTGGCCGAGGGGTCGCTCACCGACGCGCTGCGCACCCACGACGCGTTCTGTCTCGTCCTCCAGGTGCCGGGGGCCGACGGCGGCCTCCGCCCGGCCGACGAGCTGCGGGCGGTCACCGCGCTCGCCCACGAGAACGGGGCCCTCGTGGTGGCGGCGGCCGACCTGCTCGCCCTCACGCTCGTGGAGCCGCCCGGCTCGTGGGGCGCCGACGTGGCGGTCGGCACCACCCAGCGCTTCGGCGTGCCCCTGTTCTTCGGCGGCCCGCACGCCGGGTACATCGCCGTCCGCAAGGGGCTGGAGCGGCAGCTGCCCGGGCGCCTCGTGGGCGTGTCGGTCGACGCCGACGGCACCCCCGCCTACCGGCTGGCGCTGCAGACCCGCGAGCAGCACATCCGCCGCGAGAAGGCCACCTCCAACATCTGCACCGCGCAGGTGCTGCTGGCGGTGACGGCCGCCATGTACGCCGTCTACCACGGCCCCGACGGGTTGCGCGCCATCGCCCAGCGGCTCCACGCCGACGCGGTCCGGCTCGCCGACGCCTGCCGGACCAGCGGGCTCGCCGTGCGCCACGAGGCGTTCTTCGACACGGTCGCCGTCGAGGTGCCCGGCCGGGCCCACGACGTCGTCGCCGCTGCGGGGGAGCGGGGGCTGCTGCTGCGGGCCGAGTCCCTGGACACGGTGGTGGTCGCCCTGGGCGAGGGGGTGGGCGAGGCCGACCTGGCCGCCGTCGCCGAGGTGCTGGGCGCCTCGCTGGGCGAGGCCCCGTCCGGGGTGCGTCTGGCCGGTCACGACCGCCCGGCCGACTACCTGACCCACCCGGTGTTCTCGGCCTATCGGTCCGAGACCGCGATGCTGCGCTACCTCACCACCCTCGCCGACCGTGACTTCGCGCTCGACCGGGGCATGATCCCGCTGGGCTCGTGCACCATGAAGCTCAACCCGACCGCCGCCCTCGAGCCCGTCACGTGGCCCGGGTTCGCCGGCCTGCACCCGTTCGCCCCGACCGCCGACACCGCTGGCTACGCCGAGCTGGTGGCCGAGCTCGAGACGTGGCTGGCCGAGGTGACCGGCTACGACCGGGTGTCGCTGCAGCCCAACGCCGGCAGCCAGGGCGAGTTCGCCGGGCTGCTCGCGATCCGCCGCTACCACGACGCCAACGGCGAGGGGCACCGCAGGGTGTGCCTCATCCCGTCGTCGGCGCACGGCACCAACGCCGCCTCGGCCGTCCTCGCCGGGCTGCGCGTCGTCGTGGTGAAGGCGGCCGCCGACGGGTCGGTCGACCTCGACGACCTGGCCGCCAAGATCGCCGACCACGCCGCCGAGCTGGCCGCGGTGATGGTCACCTACCCCTCCACGCACGGCGTGTTCGAGAACACGGTGACCCGCATCTGCGAGCTGGTGCACGACGCCGGCGGCCAGGTGTACGTCGACGGCGCCAACCTCAACGCCCTGGTGGGGCTGGCGCGACCCGGCCGGTTCGGCTCCGACGTGAGCCACCTCAACCTGCACAAGACGTTCGCGATCCCGCACGGCGGCGGCGGGCCCGGGGTCGGCCCCGTCGGCGTGCGCGAGCACCTCGCCCCCTACCTGCCGAACCACCCGCTCGCGGCCGACGCCGGCCCCGCGTCGGGCCCCGGACCGGTGTCGGCGGCCCCGTACGGGTCGGCGGGGGTGCTGCCGATCACCTACGCCTACCTGGCGCTCATGGGTCCCGACGGGCTGCGGCGGGCCACCGAGGCGTCCCTGGTGAACGCGAACTACGTCGCCGCCCGGCTGCGCGAGCGCTACCCGGTGCTCTACACCGGGGCGGGCGGCCTCGTGGCGCACGAGTGCATCCTCGACCTGCGGCCCATGACCAAGCGCACCGGCGTCACCGTCGACGACGTGGCCAAGCGGCTCATCGACTACGGCTTCCACGCGCCGACCATGAGCTTCCCGGTGGCGGGCACGCTCATGGTGGAGCCGACCGAGTCGGAGTCGAGGGCCGAGCTCGACCGGTTCTGCGACGCGATGCTGTCGATCGCCGACGAGGTGGAACGGGTCGCCGCGGGGGAGTGGCCCGCCGACGACAACCCGCTGCACCACGCCCCCCACACGCTGGCGCGGGTCACCGCCGACGAGTGGACCCATCCCTACAGCCGCGGCGAGGCCGCCTTCCCGGGCGGTCGGCGCACGGGCCCGGTCGCCCCGGGGCTCGGTGACAAGTACTGGCCGGCCGTCGCCCGCATCGACGGGGTGCACGGCGACCGCAACCTGGTGTGCTCGTGGCCGCCGCCCGAGGCGTACGAGGGGTGAGCCGAGGCGTCGTGACCGGCGAGGAGGAGCCGTGGGCGACCTGATCGCCGCCGTGACGGCGAACCGGCACGTGGCGCACGTGATGCGCGCCGGGGAGCGGTTCGACGCCCGGCTCGGCAACCAGTTCGCGGCCGCTATCACCTACTTCTCGGTGCTGGCGATGGTGCCGGTGGCCATGTTCGTGTTCGCGTCGGTGGGCGCCACCATCACCGTCCTGCGCCCCGAGCTGCTCGACGAGGTCACCGCCACGATCACCGCCTCGCTGGGCGACAGCCGGACCGCGGCGCAGGTGTCGACGGTGGTGAGCGACGCGCTGCACAACTGGCGCAGCGTCGCCGGGTGGGGGCTCGTGCCGCTGGCGTACGCCGGTGCCGGCTGGGTCGGGAACCTGCGCAAGGCGGTCGACGCCATGTGGCGGCCGTCGTTCGACATCACCCCCGACGGCGGTGGTCCGCTCGGGTTCGTGGTCGACTTCGTCAAGAACCTGGCGATCCTGGCGGGGCTCGTGGTGCTGGGACTGCTGACGGTGGCCGCGTCGTCGGTCACCTCGGGCCTGCTCGGCGACGTGCTGGAGCTGCTCGGCTTCACCGGCTCGTCCGGGTCGGGGGTGCTGGCGGCCGGCGGCGTCGTGCTGTCGCTCGTGAGCGGCTGGGTGCTGTTCGTCTACCTCTACACGGTGCTGCCCCACGAGCGGCACCCGTTCCGTGAGGTCGCGAGGGGGGCGGTGCTGGGGGCGGTGCTGCTGGCGCTCCTCCAGTTCTTCGCCGGCGCGGCCACCACGATGTTCGCCCGCAACCCGACCGCCGCGCTGTTCGGACCCATCATCGTGCTGATGCTGGCGTTCAACCTGTTCGCCACCGTCGTGATGCTCGTGGCGGCGTGGACGGCGACGTGGGACGAGGCCCACGCGCCCGCGGTCGCGGTGGCCGGCGAGAGCGGGTCCGACCCGGGCTCGGGCGCACCCGAGGCGGCGCCGCTCGCGACCCCCACCCAGACCGCCGACGAGCCTCGTACGGTTCCCGAGCAGGTCGCCAGGCGCGGGGT
>JBHAES010000304.1:0-2643 GCA_041855725.1 Actinomycetota bacterium | reverse complement strand
GGCCGTGATCGTGGTGCCCACCGCGGCGCACATGCACGCGCTGGGCCGCCGCCTCGCCGACCTGCTGCGACCCGGCGACCTCGTGCTCGCGTGCGGCGGGCTCGGGGCCGGCAAGACCGCCCTGACGCAGGGGGTCGGCGCCGGCCTCCGCGTGGCCGGGCCGGTGATCTCGCCCACGTTCGTGATCTCCCGCGTGCACCAGCCGCTCGGCGAGCGACCCGGGCTGGTGCACGTCGACGCCTACCGGCTCGCCGACCTGACCGAGGTCGACGACCTCGACCTCGACGCGTCGCTCGACGACCACGTCACCGTGGTGGAGTGGGGCGAGGGCAAGGCCGAGCAGCTCGCCGACCACCGCCTCGAGGTGCGCATCGACCGGTCCCTCGACCCGGACGACGACACCCGCACCGTCACCCTCGTCGGCGTCGGCGACCGGTGGCGCGGCGTCGACCTGCGGCTCGACCCCGCACCCGACCCCGAGGACGGTGACCGGTGACCCACTCGCTGCCCGACCCGGGCGTCGTGCTGGCCCTCGACACCGCCACCGGCGTGTCCGTGGGCGTCGCCCGCGGCGGCGACGTGCTGTCGTCGCGTACGGTGACCGGCCACGTGCACGCCGAGCGCCTCATGCTGGAGGTGCGGGCGGCGCTCGACGAGGCGGGGCAGCCGATGAGTCGCCTCACCGGCGTCGTGGTCGGCCTCGGCCCGGGCCCGTTCACCGGGCTGCGGGTCGGCATCGTCACCGCCCAGACCCTCGCGCACGTGCTCGGCGTGCCCCTCAAGGGCGTCTGCTCCCTCGACGCCGTCGCGCTCGCCGTCCCCGGCCCCGGACCCTTCGTCGCGTGCTCCGACGCCCGCCGCAAGGAGCTGTACTGGGCCACGTACGAGGCCGGCCGCCGCATCGACGGCCCCCACGTCACGAAGCCCGACCAGCTGCCCGACCTGCCCGTGCACGGGCCCGGCGCCGACCTGTACGAGGTGGTGCACCGCGGCCGGCCCGCGCCCGCCGGCCCGACCCGGCTCGACGCCGGGCTCATGGCCGCCCACGCCGACCGGCTCCCCGACGCGGGCACCGAGCCGCTCTACCTCCGCCAGGCCGACGCGACCGTGCCCACCACGCGCAAGTCGGCCCTCCCGCCGCCGAGACCCGAAGGACCACGATGATGATCGTCTCGCGCGCCACCGTGCGCGACCTCGACCAGATCCTCGCCCTCGAGGAGTCCGGCTTCGACCGCTCCCGCTGGTCGCGCACCGCCTGGCTCGCCGAGCTCGAGGCCGACGACCGCTACGTGCTCGTCGCACGAGACTCCGACGGCGCCGCGGTCGCCGTCGCCACGTTCAGCGCCGTCGCCGACACCGCCGACCTGCTGCGGGTGATCGTCGCCCCCGAGCACCGCGGCCAGGGCCTCGCCCGCGCCCTGGTCCGGGCCGGGGTCCAGTGGGCGCAGGCGTTCGGCGCCACCCGGCTGCTGCTGGAGGTGGAGGAGTCCAACGAGTCGGCGCGCCGGCTCTACGACCGCTCCGGGTTCCGGCCCGTGGCCCGCCGCGACGACTACTACGGCACCGGCCGTCACGCGCTCGTCTGCGCCCTCGACCTCGCCACCGTCGGCCGGCGCTCGCCCGACGAGCACCTGTTCGACGACGCGCTCCGGCCGGAGGCCGCCCGTGCCTGAGGTGGCTCCGGCGGCTCAGCCGCTCGTGCTCGGCATCGAGTCGAGCTGCGACGAGACGGGCGTCGGCATCGTCCGGGGCCACGAGCTGCTCGCCAACGAGGTCGCGAGCTCGGTCGACCTGCACGCCAGGTTCGGCGGGGTGGTGCCGGAGGTCGCCTCCCGCGCCCACCTGGAGGCGATGCTGCCCACCCTCGAGCGGGCCTGCGCCGCGGCCGACGTCGACCTGACCGAGCTCGACGCCGTCGCCGTCACCGCCGGGCCGGGGCTGATGTCAGCCCTCGTCGTGGGGCTCGCCGCCGCGAAGGCGCTGGCCGTGGCCCTCGGCAAGCCGCTGTACGGGGTGAACCACCTCGTCGGCCACGTCGCCGTCGACCTGCTCGACCACGGCCCGCTGCCGCTGCCGGCGGTGGCGCTGCTCGTGTCGGGCGGGCACACGTCGCTGCTGCGGATCGACTCGATCACGTCGGTGCGCGAGCTCGGCTCGACCATCGACGACGCCGCGGGGGAGGCGTACGACAAGGTCGCCCGGCTCCTCGGCCTGCCCTACCCGGGCGGCCCCGCGATCGACGCGGCGGCCCGCGACGGCGACCCGCGGGCGATCGCGTTCCCCCGCGGCCTCACCACCCCCCGCGACCTGCAGCGGCACCGGTTCGACTACTCATTCTCGGGCCTCAAGACCGCCGTCGCCCGCTGGGTCGAGACCCGGGAGCGCGACGGCGACCCGGTGCCCGTGGCCGACGTGGCCGCGTCGTTCCAGGAGGCGGTGTGCGACGTGCTCAGCGCGAAGGCGGTGGCGGCGTGCCGCCACGAGGGCGTCGACACGCTGCTGCTCGGCGGCGGGGTGGCGGCCAACTCGCGGCTGCGGACCCTGCTGGGGGAGCGGGCGGCCGACGCCGGCATCACGCTGCGCCGGCCCCGGCCGGGGCTGTGCACCGACAACGGCGCCATGATCGCCGTCGTCGGGGTGGAG
>JBHAES010000303.1:0-9675 GCA_041855725.1 Actinomycetota bacterium | reverse complement strand
TACCTGCTGCCCTGCGTCCAGATCGGCTACTCCGGCTTCGACGGCACGATCCACGGCCGCGACTTCCGCCTCGTCGACGAACGGTTCGTGCTCGCCGACGTGCCCCGCTTCGTCGCCCGCGGGCTGGAGCGCCTCGGCGACCACCTCGACGGGCTGTACCGGCGCACGTACGACGACTACGTGGCCGAGGTCGACCGGATCCGCACCACCGCCTAGGTCCGAGGCCGGGGGTCAGCCCGTGACCCGGCCCGAGCGGGTGAGCGACAGGGTGCCCGTCTCGCCCGTGACGTCGATGCGGACCGGGTCGCGGGGCGCCTGCGCCCACGGGCAGTCGAGCCGCGGGTAGCCGTGGCTGACCGGCTCGCCGTCACGCAGCAGCACCCGGTCGGCGAGCTCGTACGCCCCGTACGGGGTCGTGGCCCGCAGCACCCGGCCGTCGAGGGTGGCCACGCCCACCGACGCGCCGAACTCGGCCAGCGACCCGGCCTCGTCGGCGTCGGCGAGCACCACGACCCACCCGGTGACGCGGCCGTGCTGCACCACCTCGCAGTCGGAGACCCGTTCCAGCGGCGAGGTGCCGAGCACGGCCAGCAGCGACCGCCCGGCCCGGGCGAGGAGCCGGGTGCCGCCGAGCTCCAGCTCGTCGAGGCGCTCGAGCTCCAGCCACAGGTGGGTGTAGCGGGCGCGGGTGCCCTCGCCGAGGCCGCGGCGGACGCGGGTGTCGTAGCGGGCGAGCAGCACGCCCCGGTCCTGGCCGAGGTCGGGGTTGACGCCGTTGCCGACCCACGCGTCGGGGGTGCGCTGCCGGGTCGCGTTCTCCACCAGCGCCACCCCCGGGTGGGTGGTGAACAGGCACAGCCCGCCGTCGAGCACCCCGTGCCACAGGTGCTGCTGGTCGCCGAAGCGTCCCGGCTGGTGATGTTGCGCGCTCGACAGCAGGTAGGCGGCGGTGCGGTGGGTCTGCACGTCGGCGCGCTGCAGCGCCGTGCCCTGCACCACCGGGTTCGCGGCGGCCGTCAGCGGCGGCAGCAGCAGCGACGGCACCTTCGCCAGCACCGACAGCTCCGACAGGAACGGGTTCGTCGCCATGCCCCACCGTCGGAACGCCCGCATCGTGGCCCGGATCGCGCCCGGGTTCACGAACGCCTCCATGCCCCACAGCAGCGCGCCCGTGGTGTCCGGGTCGAGCGGGTCGTCGAACACCCGCGTCGCCTCGGCGATGTCCAGGCCCTGCGCGGTGCGTACGGTCACCGGCCCCGGCGCCGCCGCGATCTCGCGCAGCACCTCGGGGACCTCGTACGTGTCACGCAGCGCGAACAGCATGCCGAGCTTGTCCCAGTCGGCGGTGAGCGGGTCGGTGCCGAACGCGGCGTCGGCCACGAGCTGCATCTCGGCGGCGGCCGAGTCCTGCTTCTGGGCCGCGTACAGGCGGCCGGCCGACGCGGCGAACCGGCCCTGGAACCGGTGCAGCGCCGTGTCGAGCAGGAGCAGGTCGAGCACCATCGTGGCCCGCTCGGCGACGGGGCTGGGCGCGTGGTCGATGAGCACGCTGAGGGCGGCCGCGTCCTCTTCGTAGTAGACGCCGGAGAGCCACTCCGAGAAGCCGAACCGGAACCGCAGGTCGAACCAGCGGTGGAGCCTGGCCTCGGCGTCGATGCGGTGGGCCTCGCCCACCCGGCGGTCGTTGGTGAAGGTCTCGGTGGGGTAGAGGCGGCCGGCGAGGTACTCGCAGGCGGCGAACAGCAGCTGGTGGTTCTCGGACCAATAGCACATGGCGTCGGTGCCCGGCTCGTCCATCCAGTACTTGAAGCCCAGCACCGTACGCCGCAGCACCGCCGCCGTCGCGTCGTCGATGCGGTCGGCGGCCGCGTACGCGAGCCGGAGCGCCACGATCATGCGGAAGTCGGAGCAGTCGCGGCGGGTGTCGGCGAACGAGCACAGCTCGCGCAGCGCCGTGGCGTCGACGGGGCCGTCGTGGGTGAGCGCGGCGAGCGCCCGGTAGGTGCCGACCGGGGCCTGCGACGCGTCACCGGAGGGGACGGTCACGAGGCGACGGGCGAAGCGTTCGGGCACACCGGTCATCCTGCCGCCACGACGCCGTACCGGGCCACTCACGGCCCAGGTCGTGGCCGAAACGTTGCCTGGAACACAAGACCGCGACCCGGGGCCCCGGATCGCGGTCTCGTGTGCACGACGGGCCGACAGGGCGGTCACCACCATCCCCCCGAATGTGGCTCCAGCACCTGTTGGCCCGTCGAGATCAAGAGTGGCACAACAACCCGCGGGAGAGAAGAGATCATGAGCGGACTCTCACCCGTGTCGCGACCCTGCTCGCGCCGGGGACGGCACCCGAGGTGGCGGGGGCCCCTGGACCCGGGGTCGCAACGCTCGTCGTCGGGCCGGGTGGCGTGGTGGCGGCGTACGCCGGGAGTCTGTGGAGAACCCGTCCGGTGTCGGTGCCGGCCCCTAGATTGGGGACCCCCGGGCGGGCCCGAGCGGTCGGCGGTCGCGTACGCGGGGCCCGTACGACCAAGGAGGCTCGAGTGAACAGGTACGGCGAGCAGGCACGGCGCTGGTGGCAGCAGCTGGCGCCGTCGGACTATGCGGCGATGCAGGACCCGGAGGCGTTCTTCACCACGTTGGGCGAGCAGGCGGCCGCCGAGGTGGCGGACCTGATGGTGATGCTGGCGGGGCGGGGCTCGCAGGAGGGCCCGCGCAACCTGCAGCTGCGGGCGGAGGAGATCGTACGAGCCGAGCTGCTGATGCCACCGAGGTACCTGTGGGACCCAGATCCCGACGACGAACCGGAGCCCGTCGACGAGCAGGCCCGGCTGGAGGCGTGCTGGGCGGAGGAGCAGCGGTTCCAGGCCGAGGTCGAGCAGGACTACCAGGCCTGGCTGCGCGAGCAGGAGGTGCACCGGGAGCTCCGAGCCCGGGGGTGGACCGACGAGAAGATCCGGGAGGTCGGCCACCGCATCGATCTCTCGGCGCAGGCGGCCATGGCACAGATCGCTGCGATCGGGCTCGTGGAGGTCCCGTACGCACAGGAGGGGTGACGGTATGAACAGGTACGGCGAGCAGGCACGCACGTGGTGGCAGCAGCTGGCGCCGACGGACTACGCGCAGATGCAGGACCCGGACGCGTTCTTCACCAGGCTGGGTGAGCAGGCTGCCGCCGAGGTGGCGGATCTGACGGAGCTGATCTTGGAGCGCGACAAGGTCTCCGAGGAGGACAAGGAGAAGATGCGGTTCGCGGCTCGGCTGAGCGCGGAGGAGATCGTGCGGGAGGAGATGCTGCTGCCGCCGAGGTACGTGTGGGACTCGGATCCCGACGTGGAGGAGCCGATGGACGAGGAGGCTCAGCAAGAGGCGTACTGGGATGAGTACGAAGAGTGGCTGGAGAGCGTAGAACGCGACCACCAGGCATGGGTGCGGGAGCAGAAGACGCACGCCGAGCTGCGGGAGCGGGGGTGGAACGACGAGCGGATCAGGAAGGTGGGGACGCGGATCGACCTGTCGGATCCGGACGCCATCGCTCTGCTGACCAAGCAGGGGTTGCTGGAGCCGGCGCAGACTCAGTGCGGAGTTGTCGTTGCGGCGAAGGACGAGCAGGCATGAAGAGGTACGGCGAGCAGGCGCGGACGTGGTGGCAGCAGCTGGCGCCGACGGACTACGCGCAGATGCAGGACCCGGAGGCGTACTTCACCAGGCTGGGTGAGCAGGCTGCCGCCGAGGTGGCGGATCTGACGGAGCTGATCTTGGAGCGCGACAAGGTCTCCGAGGAGGACAAGGAGAAGATGCGGTTCGCGGCCCGGCTGAGCGCGGAGGAGATCGTGCGTGAGGAGATGCTGCTGCCGCCGAGGTATCTGTGGGACCACGATCCCGACGTGGAGGAGCCGGTGGACGAGGAGGCTCAGCAGGAGGCCTACTGGGCCGAGGATGACGAGTGGGACGCAGAGACCGACGAGATGCTCGCGCAGGGGGCACGCGCCCGACGTGTGAAGGATGAGCTGGGTCGGCTCGGATGGTCGGAGGAGCGGATCCGTAAGGCCGACACCACCTACGACCTGTCCGCGCCCGACGCGATGGCCGTCCTCGCGAGGAACGGGTGGCTGTAGCGGCGGGGAGCGTCACAACGCTCTGAGAGGGTCTGTGGAGAACTCATTGGGTGTCGGCGCCGCCCCCTAGATTGGGGACCCCCGGGCGGACCCGACCTGCTGGCCGCGTCGCCGCGTCCGTGGGGTCCGCACGACCAAGGAGGCTCGAGTGAACAGGTACGGCGAGCAGGCGCGGACGTGGTGGCAGCAGCTGGCGCCCACCGACTACGCGCAGATGCAGGACCCAGAGGCGTACTTCACCAAGCTGGGCGAGCAGGCCGCCGCCGAGGTGGCGGACCTGACGGAAATGATCCTGGAGCGCGACAAGGTCTCCGAGGAGGACAAGGAGAAGATGCGGTTCGCGGCTCGGCTGAGCGCGGAGGAGATCGTGCGGGAGGAGATGCTGCTGCCCCCGAGGTATGTGTGGGACCACGATCCCGACGTGGAGGAGCCGGTGGACGAGCAGGCGCTCGAGGAGGCGTACTGGGCCGAGGAGGAAGAGTGGCTGGAGAGCGTTGAACGCGATCACCAGGCATGGGACCGGGAGCAGAAGACTCACGCCGAGTTGCGGGCGCGGGGGTGGAGCGACGAGAAGATCAAGAAGGTAGGGGCGCGGATCGACCTGTCGGATCCGGACGCCATCGGCCTGCTGACACAGAAGGGACTGCTGTAGTGCCGCAGCCAACGTGCCCGCTCGTCGCTGTGCACCCATGGCTGGGGGCGGTGTCAAGGCGCCGCGTAGTTGGGAGCCCAGGATGACGAGGGTCACAGGCGTCGAGCCGATGCCGAGGAGGACTGGACTGTGGACAACCCGTCGGACGTCGGCCATGGACCCTAGATTGGGCGGGCAGGAGACGAGCAGGAGTCAGTCCATAAGTTCTCAGGTGCGTGAGTGACGGAGGAGGAAGCACAGGATGAACAAGTACGGCGAGCAGGCGCAGAAGTGGTGGCAGCAGCTGGCGCCCACCGACTACGCGGCGATGCAGGACCCGGAGGCGTACTTCACCAAGCTGGGTGAGCAGGCTGCCGCCGAGGTGGCGGACCTGACGGAGCTGATCCTGGAGCGCGACAAGGTCCCCGAGGAAGACAAGGAGAAGATGCGGTTCGCGGCTCGGCTGAGCGCGGAGGAGATCGTGCGGGAGGAGATGCTGCTGCCGCCGAGGTACGTGTGGGACTCGGATCCCGACGCGGAGGAGGAGCAGGTGGACGAGCAGGCGCTCGAGGAGGCGTACTGGGCCGAGGAGGAAGAGTGGGCAGCGACCGTCGAGCGCCGGCAGCAGGAGTGGGAGCGGGAGCAGGAGACGCATGCCGAGCTGCGAGCCCGGGGGTGGAGCGACGAGAAGATCAAGAAGGTAGGGGCGCGGATCGACCTGTCGGATCCGGACGCCATCGCTCTGCTGACGGAGAAGGGGCTGCTGTAGTGCCGGATCCCCATGTGCCCGACCCGCTGTTCGCCTTGGCAGTACCCCCGCGGCTGGGTGAGGCATGGATCCCTGCAACGGACGTCTCGTGCTTCCTTGAACATCTGTTTCGCAGCGGCGACGCCTCCGCCTTTCGGCTTCCGGGGGGAGACTGGGCCGTCACCGTCAAACGGTCGGATGTTCGCGCGAAAGTCTTCTGGGGGACTCAGGAGTTGCCGGCCCACGCTCTTCTCGACCGCGTCCTCAACCAGCGAGAGATCAAGGTAACTCGTCGTGACGAGTCCCGACGTCTCGTCGTGGACGACGTTGCCACCGAGGCTGCGCTGGATCGTGCTGAGGCGATCCAGGCGGAGTGGGAGCGGTGGTGGCGCAGCGATCCGGAGCGGCGTGAGCGGTTGCTGGCTCGCTACGCCGAAGTGTTCGGGTCACCGCCGGCCAGGGACTACGCGTCGGTGAGCGGGGACCTCGGGTTCCCGGGGCTGCGGGAGGGCTTCAGCCTGGCGCCGCATCAGCGGGTCGCGGTGGCGCGGATGCTCCACGATCCCGAGCTGGGCCTGCTGCACGCGGTGGGTGCGGGCAAGACGGCGGTCATGGTGTGCGGCGCTGGCAGGTTGCGGTCGGAGGGGCGGATCCGCAAGCCGCTGCTCGTGGTGCCGAACCACATGGTGGAGCAGGCGACCAAAGAGTGGGTGGATCTGGTCCCAGGGGCCCGGCTGCTGGCGGCGTCGGCGGCGGGGGTGCGTACGCCACAGCTGCGGCGGGAGTTCGTGGCGCGGGCCGCCGAGGGGGACTGGGACGGCATCGTGATGTCGCAGGACGCGTTCGAGGCGATCCCGTTGACCCGGGAGGCGGTGGCCGGGTACGTGGCACGGCAGCTGGCCGGGCCGATCGCGGAGGCCGACCGGTTGCGGGCCGACGACGCCCCCGACCGTGTGATCGCTGAGGCCGACCGGTTCCTCCGCCGCGAGCGGCAGTGGCTGGAGCGGTTGGACGTGCGGCCCCGGGAGGAGGGGGTCTCGTTCGAGCAGATGGGCGTGGACTACCTGCTCGTCGACGAGCTGCACCACTTCTTGAAGCAGCCGGTGCGGTCGCACCTGCCAGGTGTGGCGCGGCAGGGGTCGACGCGGGCGGTGGACCTCATGATGAAGGTCGATCACCTGCGGGCCGAGGCGGCCGGTGGCCCCTGCTTCGTGGGCACGACGGCGACGCCGGTGATCGACAACGTTGCCGACATGCACGCGGTGCTGCGGCTGTGCGGGCCGCACGTGCTGGAGCGGATGGGCCTGTCGGCGTTCCCCGCGTGGACCTCGGTGTACGCCCGGGTGGAGACGGTGATGCGGCGCACGCTGAGCGGGATCGAGCCGCGGTCGGTGACCCGGTTCGCTCGCGAGGACCTGCTGGTGCGGAGCGTGGCGGAGTGCTGCGACGTGAAGACCGCCACCGACCTGGCGCTGCCGGTGCCGTCGTTGCGCGTCCGGGAGGACGGGCGGCGGGAACCGGAGGTGGTGGTCGTGCCACCGTCGCCGGAGCACCAGGCCTACCACGCCCTGCTGCGCGAGCGGATCGAGGCGATCCGGGCCGGGCGGGTGGCGCCGGAGGTCGACAACATGCTGAAGGTGACCGCCGACGCGCAGGCCGCGGCGTTGGACATGCGGCTGGTCAACGGCGGCGCCCCCGTCGCGGGGCCCACCAAGATCGACATCGCGGCCGACATGCTCGCCGAGACGTGGCGGGCGACCCGCGACGTCCCCTTCTACGACCGTGACGGCCGCGAGACGGTGCGGGGCGCGTTGCAGCTGGCGTTCTGCGACCTGTCGGTGCCGCGGCCAGGGCAGTGGAACGTCTACGAGGCGCTGCGCGAGGCCTTGTACGCGCGGGGGCTGCCGCCCGGGTCGGTCCGGTTCGCGCACGAGGCCACCACCACCGAGGCCAAGGCCGCCCTGTTCGAGGCCTGCCGCACCGGGCCGGTCGCCGTGCTGATCGGGTCGACGGCCACCTGCGGTGCCGGCACCAACATCCAGCCCCGCCTGGCCGGGACCGTGCACCTCGACCCCGCCCCTCACCTGGTCGACCGGATCCAACGCGACGGGCGCGCCGAGCGCCGCGGCAACCAGAACCCCGAGATCTACAACCGGCTCATCGTCACCGCCGACAGCGCCGACACCATGCGGCTGGAGAAGCTCGCCGAGGAAGCCGTGCTGGTCGGGCTGCTGGAGTCCCGCGACCCTGCCCAACCGTTCCCCTGGATCGACCGCTGTGCCGAGGCCGTCGCGCTCGCCACCACCAGCCCCGACGCGCTCGCCCGCGCCGCGGACGCCCACCAGGCTGCGCGCGACCAGCACCGCCACACCGCCCGCGCCCAGCTGAGCGACGCCATCCAGCGCCTCGAACCTGGTCAACGCGACCTCGTGGCCACCCGGTTCGCCGAGCCCGTCACCAGTCCCAGCCCCCACCCCACCCCCGCCCCCGAGCTCGGCCGCTGACCGCTCGGGCCGCCCCGACGCGCGCCCCCGCGTCACCGACGGGTCCTGGGCGCGTGGGCGGCCAGCGGGAGTGAGCGCTACCTCGTGACGGGTGCGGCCAGTCCCAGCCCTGCCACGCCGCCGGTAGCGGGTCGGTACCCGAGGGACCCGTACGCGCAGGCCGCGACCTCAGACCCGGAGGGGAGACCTCGCCTCCCAGCTCGGAGCCGGCACGACAAGCTCCTGCGCGTGCGGCGAGGTGGCGAAGGCCGCGTCGAGGTGACCTGCCAACCCAGGCGGCTGCGCCCATGGGCGGCCGTCGAGCGTCGGTGCCCGACGGCGCGCCGTCCCCGGACGAGGCCCGGGGCTCCGCCGTCCGCCGTACGACATCGCAGGCCTGGGGTGCGCACGGGGGGTCAGGTCCGCGTACGGCCGCTGAGGCGCCGGTGTCCCAGGCCGTGGCACGGGCACCATCGTGGGGCCGGGCCGACCCGCGGAACCCGCGCCCCACCGGTGTGCCCCAGTCCCGGCGGCCGCCTCGGACGCCGCCTCCCACCGCCGCCACGAGGCGGTCCTGCCGCCCCCAACGGGCTCCTCACCCCCGTACGCAACGGTCCCCGACGGCCGTCTCGCGACCCCCCGTCGACCCCGCGGAGCGACCTTCGAGGGGCCCAGAAAAATCCCTGTGGAAAGTCGCGGGAGGGGGGTTGCGGGCGGCCTAGCCTCCTGTCGTCGGAGCCCGGACCACCCGGTCTGAGCGCCGCGGAGACGGACCCGGGAGGGGTCCGTGCGAGCACAGGAGACAGGTCATGAAGCAGCACCGCCCAGCGGCCGGCGCGGCCGGCGGGATGCGCGTCCCGCGGTCCCCGGTGGTGATGATCGACCTGTCCGTCGACTCGGCCACGGTGACGGCGCGCGGGGCACGGATCCCGGTCGCGTCGCACCGCGACGCCACCCGGCTCGTGGGGCGCATGGCCGCCACCGTCGGTCGGCCCGTCCGGGTGTGGCTCCGCCAGGCCGACGGCGGGCTCCAGCTGGCCGCCGTCGACGTGCACGGCGACTACGTCGACCCTGACGGCCTGGTCCTGCCGGTGGCCGGGTCGCCGATCCCGAAGGAGGCCCTGAACGGTCACCGTCCGCTCGTGGCGCAGGAGCCGGCGCCCCCGCAGGCCGCCCGGCCCGCGGGTCTCTCCGAGGAGGAGCTGGGGGTCTTCGGCCGCCCGGCCCCGTCCCGGCGCACGTGGCGGTGGCGGGGCGCGGCCGCGCAGCCGCGGGTCGAGACGGTCGACCCGCTGCGCCAGGTCGAGTCGATGACCTACCTCGTGGCCAACCCGAAGGGTGCGGCAGGCAAGACGATGCTCTCGGTGCTGCTCGCGCAGGCCGTCGCCACCGTACGAGCCCGCGACGTCGTGGTGCTCGACCTCAACCCGACGGGGAACCTGGCGCTGCGGGCGGGCACCCCGACGGGCGCGGGCACCATCGGCGAGATGGCGCAGCGGCTCGAGGCGCTGCGCCGGCCCCCGTACGACGCCGAGCTCTACCGCGGCGTGCCGCTCCTGGAGCCGGGGAGCTGGCGGGCGGTGCCGGCCGCCGGGTCCGTGGTGGGCCGCGGTGCGGGGCTGCTGGGCCGCGACCAGCTGGAGCGGATCCTCGACTCGATGGCGCTGAGCACCCACGTCGTGGGCATGGACTCGG
>JBHAES010000302.1:0-6080 GCA_041855725.1 Actinomycetota bacterium | reverse complement strand
GGTGAGGGAGGCGGACCCGCCGCCGAACTGCACCGCCTTCCACTCCGGGGCCGGGGTGGTCGCCGACGGGGTCGGTGCCAGGGTGGGCGTCGAGGTGGGGGCGAGGGTGGGTCCGGCGGTGGTGCTCGGCGACGCCGAGGTCGTCCGGGTGATCGACGCGGGCGGCGTCACCGTCACGCTCGGCGCCGGGGCCGGCGTCGGGACCCGCAGCTGCGGGGTGACCGTACGCACCCCGGGCATGGCCTGCACCACGGCGGCGGCCGCCTCGACCTCGTCGGCGGTGTCACCGGTCACCGTGGCGTCACGGCCCGAGAACGACACCGCCACGGGGCTGCCGGCCAGGAGCGTGGCGGCATCGGCCTGCATCGATCCCTCCATGGCCGCGGCGGCCCACCAGGAGCCGCCGCCGACCGTGGCCACCAGCCCTGCCGTCAGCAGGACCACGCTCGTCGCCCTACGCACGGGTCAGGAGCCCACCTCGGCGCGCGCGTCGACGAGCGCCGTCGTGATCTCCTGGTCGCACAGCCGGGCGAGCAGCGCCTCCGGCATGCCGGCCACCTCGTACAGCGCCGAGCTCACCGCGTGGTCGTAGCCGTACGTGATGATCGAGCTGGTCATGCTGGCCACCCGCTGGAAGCCCTCGACCAGCTGCGCCTGCTCGGCTGGGTCGTCGGTGACCCGGTGGGCGTTGCCGGCCACGAACCGGGCCACGTACTGCGACATGGCGAGCATCATCGGGTTGCTGACCCGCCGGATCACGTGGATGAGCCCCACCATCGCCATCCACGACCAGTACTGGTCGTCGATCGGGCCCCGCACCGTCCGGCTCCACCAGTCGGCGAGCGTCTGCTCGCGCATCGGACGCTCCCCGTCGGAGAACACCTTCGCCGTGGACTCGTGCGTGTAGAGCGTGTCGTAGAAGCCCTGCACGATGTCGGGGCCGAGCGCCAGCAGCGCGTCGGCGTGCCGGGCGATGGCCGCGGAGTGCTCCGGGGTGACCCGGCAGACCGGCGGCGTCTGCTCGATCGCGGCCTGCGCGATGGCGTTCATGGAGTCCATGGCGTCACACCCCCGAGAGCAGCCGCTTGATGTCCACCGCGGCGACCCGGGCCTCGATGCGCATGAGACCCAGGTTCGAGTCGAGGGGGCCGGTGAGCACGAGCACGGCGTCGGCGCCGGCGGAGTACACGACCAGGTAGCCGTGCTCGCCACGGATCACGGCCTCGGCGAGCGAGCCGAGGTTCGTCCGCTCGGTGATCCTGGTGCCCAGGCCCAGGGCGGTGGCGGCCATGGCGGCGATGCGCTCGGCGTCGGCCTCAGGGAAGTCGTGCGCGATGGAGAGACCGTCGGTCGAGGCGATCATGACGCCGTGCAGCTCGGGGATCGCCCGGTGCATCGACGCGATGACGCGGTTCAGCTCCGACGACTTGCTCGCTTGGTACTGAGGCGTGGTCATAGAAGTACTCCTGCGGTGGTGGCTGGTAGGGGGCCCACCCGAGACGCTAGCAGCCCTAGTCGGCCCGACCTGCGATTGATGAGAAAGAACTCACTAGCGCCCCGGTTGTCACACGTGTCACAGCCGGCGCACCAGCACCAGGCTCCGCGGTGTGCTCCGTTACCGATCGGCGCGTCCCGGCGCGGGAAAGGTGCCGTCGTGGTCCGTGCGACGGACTCGGTCGCGGGCGGGGGTGCGGACGACGGGCTCTGGTCGCGTCGTACGAGAGGTCGTCGTCCGTACGTACGCGACCGCGTCGCTTCAGACCCTGGTCGGCACCGTACGGAGGCGGTGCTGCGGGCTTCCCCCACCCTGGGTTGGGTTGCAGGTCGCACGCCACCAGGCCACCGGCCTCGCCACCTTCTACATGCTGCCGCTGGTGGGCGGCGCCATGGTGGTGACCCAGCGTCGGGACGCCCCGCGACCCGCGACGAGACGGCCCCGCGAGCACGACCGCCGGCTCGTGGCGAGCCTCGCGGCGGAGCGTCGCGCCTGGCCCGTGCGATCCACGCCGTGGCCGCCCACCACCTGGCCGGCATCGTCGCGCAGGCCGCCGCCGAACGGCTCATCGAACGCAACCCGCGGGCCGGGTGCGAGGCCCCGCCCAGCTGCGCGGGCAGGCCTCGCCTGAGACGGCCGCCGCGGCCTGGTGGGTGCGGACAGGATGGGAGCCGAGATCGACTCCAATCCTCTCCTGCTTGTAGGGATACAACAAACCAGCAGCCCTGGGTTTGTAGGGTTACTACAAACGGGGGCACCGCGCGTACGGCCCTCAGCCGCTCTGGGCCCTCAGGTAGCGGCCGAAGTGGGGCACGGTGAACGCGACCTTGCCGCGCTCGCCGGAGTAGACGAGCCCCTTCTTCAGCAGCGCGTCGCGGGCCGGCGACAGCGACTGGGGCTTGCGGCCGAGCAGCCGGGCGACGTCGGCGGAGGCGACCGAGGCGCTGTCGGCGTCGAGGTCGGCCATGGCGCGCAGGTACTCCCGCTCCGCCGGGGTGGCGCGCTCGTACCGGGACCCGAAGAAGCCCACCGCCAGCTCCGCCTCCGCCTCGGGCTCGGCGACGCGCACGTCGTCGGCGCTGACGGGGGAGGCGGTGGCGACGTCCCAGACGACCTTGCCGTACGCCTGCACGAAGTAGGGGTAGCCGCCGGTGACCTCGTACATGGCGTCGAGCGCCGCCGTCGACCACTCCACCTGCTCCTCGCGGGCGGGCGCGACGAGGGCGTGGTCGGCGGCGGTGCGTGACAGCCGGTCGATGCGGTGGTAGCGGAACAGGCGTTCTGAGTACGACTTCGACGCCGACAGCACCGCCGGCAGGTGCGGCAGGCCGGCGCCGATCACTACCAGCGGGAGCCCCTGCTGCCCCAGCTCGTGGACGGCGGCGCACAGGGCCGAGACGTCGTCGGGGCCGAGGTCCTGCATCTCGTCGATGCACACGGCGACGCCGCGACCCCGGTCGGCCGCCAGCCCGGCCACGTCGGTGAGCAGCTCGACGAGGTCGATCTCGATGTCGCCGGAGTCGGCGCGACCGGTGGCGGTGGGGGCCAGGATGCCCGGGTGCCAGCGCTCGTGCGCCTTCGCCGTGCGGGGGGCGTCGCGCTCCACGAACGCCTTCAGGGTCGACAGCACCGGCGTCGGGTCCCGGTGGCCGAGCTCGCGGACCGCCATGTGCAGCGCCGCCCCCAGCGGACGGCGGAGCCCCTGGTCGGGCCGCGCCTCCAGCTTGCCGGTGCCCCAGCCGGCGCGTACGGCCGCGCCCCGCATCGCGTTGAGCAGCACCGTCTTGCCCACCCCGCGCAGCCCGGTGAGCACCACCGACCGCTCCGGGCGGCCGCGGGCGATGCGTTCGAGCACCACGTCCATGTGGCCCAGCTCGGCGTCGCGACCGGCCAGCTCGGGCGGCCGCTGGCCGGCGCCGGGGGCGTACGGGTTCTGTACCGGGTCCATGCTCGGACTCTATGCGGGAATCTAGCGATCGTCCGATACCGACGAAGACGACGGCATCGTGTCGCCGTCCGGGAGTCGAAACTTCACCGTAAGTTTCGGGACGACCCTGACGAAGGGTCGCCTCATCCCCTAGAGTTGCCGATTGCCGACGCCGGACGATCCGTTCCCCAAGCCCGGAGCGTCCGGCGGAGGCCCCCCGAGCCCCACCGGCAGCGTCGCCGCGGCACCGACTCTCCCGCTCGCCTGGACCGGGCCGCTGCAGGCCCGTCTCGCCGCCGCCCCGACCTGGATCTCGCACCACGGTTCACCCGTGCTGCCGCGTCGGCCTCGTACGGACCGCGGGGTCGAGCCTGCCGATGGGCGGCCCTCAGGGTCCATGGCGGACGGTCCCCGCCATGCCTCGCTGGTGTCGGTGGCGGCAGCCACGCCCGCCGACCGCGCCTGCCGACCCCGGGCCCCTCTCGTACGAGTGGCTGCGCCACCCCCGCCGGCGCGACGGCGGCCCCTGTCCGGTGGCAGAAACTGTCAGACCTCCCTGGTGGAATCAGCCGCATGATCGACATCCGAGGAGTGGTGCGCCGGCTGTGGCGGGTCATGGCTGGTCGCCGGGGCGGGGTCGGGGCCCGGTCTCCGGGCGGTGCCACCACGGCAGTCCGCCGATGGCTAGGGTGCACGGCATGGCAGACGCAGCGCTCCGTGTCACCCGTAGCCGGCCCGCCACCGAGCAGCCGGGCACCTACCCGCGTCCGCAGCTGGTGCGGGCCGACTGGGCCGGGCTCGACCGCGAGGTCGGGTTCGCCTACGACGACCAGCTCGTCGGCGTGGGCGAGCGGTGGTTCGAGCGCGCCGCCCCGTTCACCCGCACCATCCGGCTGCCGTTCCCGCCCGAGGCGCCCGCCTCCGGTGTCGGCGACCCCGCGTTCCACCCGTGCGTGTGGTACCGGATCGAGGTCACCGCCGCCGATCTCGCCGCGGCCGGTCACGCGCCCGGGCGTCGGCTGCTGCTGCACCTGGGGGCGGTCGACCACCACGCCACCGTGTGGGTCGACGGCAGGCTCGTCGGCGAGCACGAGGGCGGGCAGACGCCGGTCACCGTCGACATCACCGAGGCCGTCGGCGCCGAGCCGCCGGTGGTGGTCGTCCGCGCCTACGACGACCCGCACGACCTCACCCAGCCCCGCGGCAAGCAGGACTGGCTGGAGACGCCGCACGCGATCTGGTACGACCGCACCACCGGCATCTGGCGCACGGTCTGGCTGGAGTCGGTGCCCGCGTTCCACCTGACCCGGCTGGCGTGGCGGCCCCGGGTCGCGCGCGGCTACGTGGAGTGCGTGCTGGAGTTCCCCGTGCGCCCGCCGTCGCCGGTCGAGGTGGAGGTCGTGCTCCGGCACGGGGAGCGGGTGCTGGCGTCGGCGACCGTGCCGGTGTCGGAGCGTACGCTCACCGGCACCCTCGACCTGCCCGACGCCGCCACCCTCGCCCGCGACGGGCTGCTGTGGACCCCCGAGCAGCCCACGCTGCTCGACGCGGCCGTCGTGGTGCACGGCCCCGGCGGCGACGACGAGGTGGCCTCCTACGTGGGGCTGCGCGACGTGGGCGTGGTCGACGACCGGCTCGCCCTCACCGGCACGCCGTTCCCGCTGCGGTCGGTGCTGGAGCAGGGCTACTGGCCCGAGTCGCACCTGGTGCCCCCGTCGGTCGAGGCGTTGCGCGCCGAGGTGGAGCTGATCCTCGCCCTCGGGTTCAACTCGGTCCGCGTGCACCAGAAGGTGGAGGACCCGCGGTTCTGCTTCTGGGCCGACAAGCTCGGCCTCACCCTGTGGAGCGAGACCGCGGCGGCGTACGCGTTCGACTCGTCGGCCGTGGCGCGGCTCACCCGCGAGTGGGTCGACCTGGTGCGCACCTACGAGTCGCACCCGTCGATCATCTGCTGGGTGCCGTTCAACGAGTCCTGGGGCATCGACGCGTTGTCGACCGACCCGGCGCAGGCCGCGTTCTCGCGCGGGCTCGCCGACCTGACCCGGGCGCTCGACCCGACGCGTCCCGTGGTGTCGAACGACGGCTGGGAGCACACCCGCTCCGACCTGCTGACGATCCACGACTACGCCTCCGACCGCGACGTGCTCGCCGCCCGCTACAGCCGCCGCCACGAGGGCCTCTACCGCAAGGCGGTCGCCGGGCCCAGGGTGCTCGTCGTGGGCCACGACCAGCCCATCGACGTGCCCGTGCTGCTCACCGAGATCGGCGGCGTCCGCTACGAGCCCGAGGCCGGGCCCGACACGTGGGGCTACACCACCGCCACCTCCCCCGACGACTACGCCGCCCGGATCGCCGCGATCCTCGAGCCGGTGCAGGCGTCCCCGTACGTGGCCGGCTTCTGCTGGACCCAGCTCACCGACACCCGGCAGGAGGCCAACGGGCTGTGCACCGCCGACCGCGCCCCCAAGCTGCCGGTCGAGCAGATCCACGCGCTGGTCCGCGGCCAGGGCTGACCCGGCCGGCCGGGTCCCGGCCACGCGCAGCCGGGGTGGGCCGCCTGCCCCGCTCAGCCTGCCCCGCTCGGCCCGCCCCGCTCAGCCCGCCCCGCTCAGCCCGCCCCGCTCAGCCCGCCCCGCTCAGCCCGCCCCGCTCGACCCG
>JBHAES010000301.1:0-5082 GCA_041855725.1 Actinomycetota bacterium | reverse complement strand
GTGGCGGCGACCGCCTCGGGGCCCGGCGCCGCCGGGGGCGCCGCTGCGCCCTACGTGCCGGGCTCCCAGCCGGGCGCCCTCCGCCAACCCCCGCCGGGCGGCGTCTCGTCAGACGACCAGCGCGTCGTGGTCGGGCAGCACAGGGCGGTGCGTGACCGGGCGGTCGAGGTAGAGCCAGCAGGTGGAGGCGATGTCGTCGGCCAGCGGCTGGTAGCGGCCGTCGGGGTACCAGCCGAGCGCCTGCACGTCGACGCGCGGCAGCCGCCGGGCGAACCGGACCGGGTCGGCGACGTGCCACCGGTACAGGCCGAACCGCTGCTGCGACTGGTAGAGCCCGTCGGGCCGGATCACCTGCGGCATGCCCAGGTAGGCGGTGCTGTAGGCGGCGTAGCCCTGGCCGGGCACGTCGAAGTTCCAGGCGCCGCCGAAGTAGTCCTCGAGACCCGTCGAGCAGATCGAAGGGTGCTCGACGTCGTCGTCGAGCCACATCTTCACCTCCCCCTCGCCCCACCAACCGGTGCTGTGGACGCCCCAGGCGAGGTAGGTGCCCACGTACGTGCCCGCACCCTCGATGCCCTCGGCCACCAGGTGCGTGGTGCGCCGCGGCAACGGGTTCGAACGCCGCCACTGGCAGTGCAGGTAGCCCGGCTCGTCGTGGTCACCGAGCTCGACGGTCGCCGTGTAGTAGACGCAGGCGACCTTGTCGGAACGGTTCTCCAGCGTGATCCTGGCCGCCGTACGGAACGGCATCGGCCAGTAGCTGTTCATGCCGCCGTGCGGGTTCACGGCCACCATGAGCGACGCCACGTGGGCGTACACGCCCCAGCCGTTGCAGAAGAAGTCACCGTACGGCACCTCGACAGCGGGCTGGTCGGCGCCGTCCCAGTGCATGCGCAGCACGAGGGAGCGCCAGTGGCTGCGGTCAGTGGTGCACCACAGGTGCCGTACCACACCCGGGCCGTCGGCCGCGACGAGCGTGTGGGTCTGGCCGGGGTGGATGTCGACGTACGGGGAGACCTTCCAGCCGGGCCCCAGGTCGCGGGCCGCGTCCGACGCCGGCCCCTCCCCGAGCTGGGCGCGGGCGGCCCCGCCGGCCTCGCCGCGGGGGTTCTCCGGGCTGAACGAGGCCGTGCGCAGGTGGGCGGCGGGGCGGGTGAACGACGGGGTGCCCCCCGCCCGGGGCATGGGCGACAGTGCGGACATGCCACCAGCATGACGGGTCGAGGGGAGCCAGGGCAGGTCAGGAGCCGAACCAGCGGTCGAGCTCGGTCACCGTGCCCAGCTCGGCGAACCGGTCGGTGACGTGGTCGGCCGCGGCGCGCACCTTGTCGGACGCGTCACCCAGGGCCACCCCGCGCCCCGCCCACTGCAGCATCTCGATGTCGTTGTGGCCGTCGCCCATCGCGAGCACGTCGGCCTGGTCGATGCCGAGCCGGGCGCACACCACCTCCAGCGCGGACGCCTTGTGCACCCCCCGCGGCGCGATGTCGAGCCACGCCGACCAGCCCACCCAGTACTGCATCCCGTGCAGGCCCAGCCGGTCGGCCAGCTGGATGAACTCCCCGTCGGGGGCGTCCGGGTCGCGGACGATCACCCGCGACACCGGCTCGGCCATGAGGTCGTCGAGCGACTGGACCCGGCACGCACCGTACAGCTCGCCGGCCGGGAAGTCGGCACTCACCCGGTAACCGACCCCCACCTCCTCCACCGCGATGAGGGCGTCTGTCTCCTCCCGGACCCGCTGGATCACGTCACGCGGGTCGAACGTGACCTGGTGCACCACCGCCAGCGGCGGGTAGGTGGTGACCACGGCGCCGTTGCTGGTGACGTGGAGCCCGCCAGGCAGCCCCAGGTAGTCCACCACCGGCCGCGTCGCGAGCCACGAGCGACCCGTCGACATCACCACCGGCACCCCGGCCGCGACGACGCGCCGCACCGCGTCACGGACCTCGTCGGGCATCGCCCCGGCGAAGTCCACCACGGTGCCGTCGATGTCGAGCGCGACCAGCCGGGGTCGCCACCGCCGCCGACGCCACGGCCGGACGATGTCGCGGAGCCTCACCTCAACGCACCGGGGTGAGCGCGTCCAGGCCTCCCAGGTAGGGGCGCAGGACCGCCGGCAGCCGTACGGAACCGTCGGCCTGCTGGTGGTTCTCGAGCAGCATGATGATCATGCGGGTCATCGCGCACAGGGTGCCGTTGAGGGTGGCGACCGGGCCGACCTGGTCGCCGTGGCGGGCGCGGGTGCCGAGGCGGCGGGACTGGAACTCGGTGCAGTCCGAGGTCGACGTGATCTCCCGGTAACGCTGCTGGCTGGGCAGCCAGCCGTAGCAGTCGAACTTGCGCGCCGCCGACAGGCCCAGGTCACCGGCCGCAACGTCGAGCACCTGGTAGGGCAGCTCCAGCGACGCGATGAAGTCCTTCTCGTAGCCGAGGAGCCGCTGGTGCTGCTCCGGCGAGTCCTCGGGGCGGCAGTAGACGAACATCTCGACCTTGTCGAACCAGTGCACCCGGAAGATGCCACGGGTGTCCTTGCCGTACGAGCCCGCCTCGCGGCGGAAGCAGGGCGAGTAGCCGACGTAGCTCAGCGGCAGGGCGGCGCCGTCGAGGATCTCGCCCGCGTGGTAGGCGGCCAGGGCCACCTCGGACGTGCCGACGAGGTACAGGTCGTCGGCGGGCAGGTGGTAGACGTCCTGGGCGGCCTGCCCGAGGAACCCCGTCCCCTCCATCGCCGACGGCTTCACCAGGGCGGGCGGCAGGATCGGCGTGAAGCCCCACGCGACCGCCTTCGCCATCGCGTGCTGCAGCAGCGCCAGCTCCAGCAGCGCCCCGGGACCGGTGAGGAAGTAGAAGCGGGACCCCGACACCTTCGCGCCCCGCTCCATGTCGATGGCACCGAGCCGTTCCCCCAGCTCCAGGTGGTCCTTCGGCTCGAAGCCCTCGGCCGCGAAGTCGCGGGGGGTGCCGACCGTCTCGAGCACCGTGAAGTCGTCCTCGCCCCCCACCGGGACGCCGTCGTGGACGATGTTCGGCAGCATCCGCATCAGCTCGTCGAACCGAGCGGCCGCCTCGTCAGAAGTCGCCTTCGCCGCCGCCACCTCGGCCGCCAGCGCCTTCGTCCGGGCGAGCAGCCCCTGCCGCTCCTCCCCGGTCGCCCGCGGCACCAACTTGCCGAGCCGGTTCTGCTCGGCCCGCTTCTCCTCGTGCGTCGAGATCGCGGCCCGACGCTGCTCGTCGGCGGCCAGCAGCTCGTCCACCAGCGCCTCGCTCTCGCCCCGCGCCCGCTGCGAACGTCGGACGCGGTCGGGGTCGGTGCGCAGGAGCCTCGGGTCGATCACGTGCACAGCCTAACCGTCGCTCCCTTCGCGCGCCTCCCCGTATCCTCCCGGCCGCCCGCGCCGCGTCCGACGACGGCTGACGTACGGACACGTACGGGAGGTACGGCGCGGACGGCGCAGGTGCCGCGACGGGCCCTACGTGGGAGGATCGCAGGGTGAAGGTGTCGGAGCGCATGACCTGGTGGCTGTTCTGGCTCCTGGTCGCCGCGTTCCTGACGTGGACCGTCATCGTCACGGTGTTCCCCTCCATCGACGGCGTGGACCGCAGGCTCCTGCCGCCCCCGGTCGCCCCCCGCTCCCCCCTGGGGCAGGTGCTCGAAGGGATCGCGCTCGTCACCTCCCCGGCGGTCCTGTTCACCGCCGTCGCCGGCTACGCGCTGTGGGCCTTCCAGCGGCGGCTGCGCCGCCTCGCCCTCGCGATCGCCCTCAGCATCCCCGCCGGGTGGGGCGGCTTCCGGCTCACCAAGGCGCTGCTCGCCCGGCCCCGGCCCCCGTCACAGTTCGCCGACTCCCTCACCTACGACGGCTTCTCCTACCCGTCCGGCCACGTCGTGGCCGTCACGATCCTGATGACCACCGTCGTCACCCTCGCCACCGCCCAGCGGCGATCGACAACAGTCCTGTGGGCCCTACGTGTCGGTGGCGCCCTCGTGGTGGTGCTCGTCGCCGCGAACCGGTGGCTGATGCGGCACCACTTCCCGTCCGACCTGGTGGGCGGGGGGCTGTACGGGCTGCTGGTGGCGACCGGGGCGCTCCTGCTCGGCGGGTCGGGCCGGCTGGGGGAGTCGCTCGGCTTCCCCGAGCGGCCGCGGGTGCACGTCGACAAGCGGGCCGCGATCATCGTCAACCCGAGCAAGGTGACCGACTACGACCTGTTCCGCCGCCGCGCCGACTACGAGCTGCTGCACCGTGGCTGGAAGCCGCCGCTGTGGCTGGAGACCACCGTCGACGACCCGGGCCGGGCCATGGCCGCCGACGCCGTCGCCAAGGGCGCCGACCTCGTGATCGTCGCCGGTGGGGACGGCACCGTACGGACGGTGTGCTCCGCGCTGGCGGGCAGCGGCGTGCCGGTCGCGCTCGTCCCCGCCGGCACCGGGAACCTGCTCGCCCGGAACCTGGGGGTGCCGCTCGACCAGGAGGCGGCGATGGACCTCGCCTTCGAGGGCGACCCGGTGCCGGTCGACCTCGTGCGCTACGCCACCGACGACTCGGACGGCCACTTCGTGGTGATGAGCGGCGTGGGCCTCGACGCCCGCATCATGGCCGATACCCGCCCCGAGCTGAAGAAGGTGGTCGGGTCGGCCGCGTACTTCCTCGCCGCCGCCCAGCAGGGCGGTGCGCAGCCGTTCGAGGTCACGGTGACCGTCGACGACCAGGAGCCGGTCCGCCGCGACGCGGTGCTCGCTCTGGTCGGCAACGTGGGCACCCTGCAGGGCGGCATCGAGATGTTCCCTCACGCAGACCCGTACGACGCCCGGCTCGACGTGCTCGTCGCCACGCCAACCACCGCCCTCGACTGGGCCCGCGTCGCCAGCGGGATCCTCGGTGGCGCCGAGACCGAGCCGCTCGAGTTCGCGCAGGCACGGAAGGTGAGGTTCGAGACCGACGAGCCGGTCCCCTACCAGCTGGACGGTGACGCCGGGCCGCCGACCCGCGTGTTCGAGGCCGAGTGCGTGCCTGGGGGCCTCACCCTCATGCTCCCCGCACGGTGACGCCGGGCCGCGGGCCGCTCCGAGGGACGAGC
>JBHAES010000300.1:0-7901 GCA_041855725.1 Actinomycetota bacterium | reverse complement strand
GTGGAGGCGTTGCTCGCCCGCTACGAGGCGGAGGCCGACCCGGACGACCCGACGCTCGGGTCGTGGGACCTGTTCGGGGTCGCCGTCCCCCCGATCGACCCAGCGACCGACTCTTCGGGGTAGCAGACCCCGACCTGCGCGCGCACGGCGTCGAGGGTCTCCATGACGGCCACCGTCTCGGCCAGGGGCATCAGCGGTGACTCGGCGGCGCCGTCGGCGACCAGCCGGGCGACGTGGGCCGCCTCGAACGCCAGGGCGTCGCTGCCGGTGACGATCGGCGGGTCGCTCTCCAGCACGGTCTGGCCGGTGGCCACCAACCGGACCGTGCCCGGGGCGTAGAAGCTGGTGCCGCCGAGCTCGATGCGGGCGTCGGTGCCGACCACGACGGCGGTGCAGGGGCCGCGCCCCGCGAGCGAGCTGGTGAGCGAGGCGTACGCGTCACCGTGCCGCGACCAGGCCGCCACCGTCTCGTCGACCCCGGTGACCGTGAGCGTCCCCGTCGCCTGCACCAGGTCGGGCGGGCCCAGCACCAGGTGGGCGAACGACACCGGGTAGACCCCCAGGTCCAGCATCGCGCCGCCGGCGAGCTCGGGGCGCATCAGCCGCGGCACGTGCGTGAGCCGCTGCGAGTGGTCGGCCACCAGGTAGCGCACGTCGCCCAGGGCGCCCCCGTCGAGCAGCTGGCGCACCACGTCGTAGCGGGGCCCGAAGCGAGGCCACATCGCCTCGACCACGAGGGTGCCGGCTGCCCGGGCCGCCGCGGCCACCTCGCGCGCCTGGGCCGCGTCGAGGGTGAACGCCTTCTCGACCAGCACCGGCTTGCCTGCGGCCACCGCCGCGAGCGCGACGTCGCGGTGGGCCTGGTGCGTGGTGGCGACGTACACGACGTCGACCTGCGGGTCGTCGCACAGGGCCACGACGTCGTCGTAGGCGTGCTCGGCCCCGACCTCGTCGGCGAACGCCTTGGCCCGTTCCAAGGAGCGTGACGCGACCGCCACCACCCGCTGCCTGGTCCAGGTGGCCATCGCGTGGGCCATCGCCCGGGCGATCCCGCCAGGGCCGACCACGCCCCAGCGCAGGGCCGGAGCCTCCATCGGGTCAGGGGTTCGAGGAGCCGGCATCCTCGCCGGAACGGAGGTCATCCGTCGAGGATACGTCGTAGGTGGAGCGCGTGGCGCCGGTCCGGCAGACCCGGCCACGCCGGCCCAGGGCATCGACGCCGGTGACGGCCCACCAGCAGGTGCCTGGTGCTGGTCGGTACCGGCTGGAGGAGCGGCGCTACGACGGCACCCGTAGCATGACCGTATGCCCGACTCGAGACGGCGGCTCACCGCTCCTCAGGCGCGGCGGATCGCGCGCGCCGCGCTTGGTCTGGCAGCGCTGGTGCTGGGGTCCGCCTGGATCCTGATGCTCGCCCAGGGGATCGCCCGGGCTCACGGTGGCGGTATCGAGGCGGAGGTCACCCGCACCGGGACGGCCACCGCCCTGGTGTGCCAGCCGAACGCTTCGTCGCTGCAGCTCGACTGGTGGTGCACCGGCGAGATCGCCTGGCACGGCGACGTCGACCTACCCTCCCGGGTCGAGGCGCAGCAGGCCCCCTACGACATCCTCGCGGCCCACGACGTGACCGGGCAGACGGTCACCGTCACGGGTCACCTGCCGATGGGATGGCAGTCGGCGGGCTCATGGCGCGGCGACGACCCGGTGGAGGTGGTGGTCGCCGCGGGTCACCCGGTCGGAGACTCGCTGTGGTGGGCCGTCCAGGTGTGGTCGGCGCCAGCCGTGCTGGCGGCGGTGGTCGCCGTCGGGCTGCTGCTGCACCACGGCTGCCGCAAGGTCCGTATCCGTCGCCGGGCCCGCGCCCGCTGAACCGGGGGACCGCTAAGGCCCTCTACCATGTTCCTCGACCCTGCGGCAGAGCACGTGCGGCAGCCGCCCGATGCCGACCTGCCGGCTGACGTCCCGGCGGACGTCGCAGCCGCCCCGCTCGCGTTCATCTCCGAGCTGGTCACCTTGTCGCTGCAGGCCAAGGCCGAGTCCGAGCGTCTTTACGCCGCCCTCGCGGCTGCCGAGGGGCGCGCCACCGAGCCGCCTGTCGAGATCGTCGTGGCACCATCGGGAGAGGTGCGGTCCCTGACCTTCCTGGAGGACCCCTCGCTCCGGTCCCCGGCAGCCACCTCCACCGCCATCATGCGGGCGTATCGGCGCGCTGCTGCCGCCGCCAACGCCGCCGTGGCCGCAGGAGCCGACCCGAGCGTTGCGGCCACGATCACGGCGAGCGTTCCCTCACAGGTCGCTGAGCAGCGAGCCAGCGAGAGCGAGAACGATGCCCCGTCGGGCACCCCGGCGCCTTCCCCTGCCTCGTACGGGGCGCCGACGGTCATCGACCTGCCAGAGGATTCTGGGCTCGACCGGTTCCTCGCCATCCTCGACGATCCAGACCCGTTCCGGGCGGTCGAGCGGCTGCGCTCCACCCCCGGGATTCCCCGGGCAGGCGTGGGGCGACGGCCACGTCGGCGTCGACGACGCCACCTCGGTGGCCAGCTTCGCCTTGAACGGCCTCGGGATGTTCCTCGACCCGGTCAACTGGGTGGTGGGAAAGGTGGTGGGGTGGGCCATCGACCTGATCCTGGCCCACGTCCCCCCGTGCAAGAAGGCCATGGACTTCCTCACCGGCAGCGAGGACGCGGTCCACTCGTGGGCCGAGTCCTTCCAGCGGGCCAGCAAGGACGCCGCCGCCTGCGCCACCGACCTCGCCAGCCGGGTGGACGCTATGGTCGGCACCTGGGAGGGCCCGGCAGCCGACGCGCACCGGGAGGCGCTGCGAGCCGGCGTCGAGCTGCAGCGCAGCATCGCCGAGCGGCAGCACACCATCTACACGATGACCTACGGCCTGGGGAGCCTCGTGGCGGCGGTCAAGGAGATCGTGGTCGGGCTCATCAAGGAACTCATCAGCGACCTGATCACCAAGGCTCTCCTCGCGGCTGCCGCGGCCGTGCCGTCGCTGGGCAGCGCCATCGCCGCCTACATGGCATGGGCAGCCGGCAAGTACGCGCTCGTCATGGGCAAGGTGGCGCGGTGGTTCCAGAAGCTGTTCAGCAAGGCCGCGTCGAAGACGGCGAACTTCCAGCAGCTGTCGAGACTGTTCGAGAAGGCGGCCGAGGGCTTCGGTAGGCTCGCCGGCAAGTTCGACGAGATGGGTGAGGTGCTGCTGGGCCCTCACCTCCCGATCCTCCATGCGCTCTTGGTGCGCCTTGGAGTCGTCGGCGCGCTTCGACGCCGCTGCAGCCGCGACGAGGCCGGTGCCGGCGCCAGCACCCCGACGAAGGTGGTCGTGTCCGAAGGCGGCAAGGGTCTCGACGACTCCACCGAGCGGCACCCGTACGACTCGACCAACCCGGCCGACGCCATCCCCTACGTCTGAGCAGGGGACTCGCCCACCGCGGTCCCGGTCCGCCTGGCGGGCCCGATCTGGTGGCTGCTGCCCTACACTGGCGCCCAGGGTGTCCCCGGACGAAGCGAGTTGATCCTCCTGACGCCGAACCAGTGGGTCGAGATCGGCCTCGTCGTGGTGCTCGTCGTGCTGGCCACGACCTTCTCCACCGTCGACGCGGCGTTCCAGACGCTCACCAAGGGTCGGGCCCGCAAGCTCGTCGACGACGGTGTCACGGGGGCCGCCCGGGTGCTCGAGATCGCCGAGGACAGTGCCCCCACCGTGACCACCGCGCTGTTCCTGCGCATGCTGTGCGAGGTCACCGCGATCCTGGTGGCCGCCGACCTGCTCTACGACCGGTTCGACTCGCTGGGCGGGCGGCTGGTCGTCGTCGGCGCGTCGTCGATGGTGGTGATGTTCGTGGTCGTCGGGGTCGGTGCCCGTACGATCGGCCGCCAGCACGCCTCCGCGGTGGCGCTGCGGTCGGCGCCGCTGATGAACGTGCTCACCACCGTGCTGTTCTTCATCCCGCAGGTGATGATCGTGGTCGGCAACTGGATCACCCCCGGCCGCGGCTTCCCCGACGGGCCGTTCGCGAGCGAGGGCGAGCTGCGCGAGTACGTCGACATCGCCGAGGCCAGCAACCAGATCGAGGCCGACGAGCGCAAGATGATCCACTCCGTGTTCGACCTGGGTGACACCCTCGTGAAAGAGGTGATGGTGCCCCGGACGGCGGTCGTCTCGATCGAGGCCGGCAAGACGCTGCGGCAGGCGACCTCGCTGGCGCTGCGGTCGGGGTTCTCGCGCATCCCCGTGACCGGGCCGGGCGGGCTCGACGACATCGTGGGGATCGTCTACCTCAAGGACGTGATGAAGCGGGTGTACGACAACCCGGCGGCCGAGACCGGTGAGCAGGTGACCGCGGTGATGCGGCCGGTCACCTGGTGCCCCGACAGCAAGCCCGTCGACGACCTGCTGCGCCAGATGCAGATCAGCCACAGCCACCTCGTGGTGGTGGTCGACGAGTTCGGGGGCACCGCCGGCGTCGCCACCATCGAGGACATCGTGGAGGAGATCGTGGGCGAGATCCGCGACGAGTACGACAGCGAGACCGAGCCGTACGTCGAGATGGGCGACGGCTCGTGGCGGGTCTCGTCACGGTTGACGCTCGACGACCTCGGCGACCTGCTCGGCCTGGACCTCGACGACGACGACGTCGACTCGGTGGGCGGCATCCTCGCCAAACAGCTCAACCGGGTCCCGATCCCGGGCGCCACCGTACGGTGGGAGGGGCTCGAGCTCACCGCCGACCGGCCCTCGGGCCGTCGCCACCAGATCGGCACGATCCTCGTCCGGCGGCTGCGCCCCGACGAGACCACCCCCGACCCCGCGGCCGCCGACGCGGCCCCTGACACCGTGGAGCGTGCCTCATGAGCCAGCCGACCACCCCCGCGGGCTTCCGCTCCGGGTTCGCCTGCCTCGTGGGGCGGCCCAACGCCGGCAAGTCCACCCTCACCAACGCTCTCGTCGGCCACAAGGTCGCCATCGCGTCGTCGAAGCCGCAGACCACCCGCCACGCGGTGCGCGGCATCGTCCACCGCCCGGACGCGCAGCTGGTGCTCATCGACACCCCGGGCCTGCACAAGCCCCGGACGCTGCTCGGCGAGCGTCTCAACACCCTCGTCCGCGACACCTGGGCCACGGTCGACGTGGTGGGCGTCTGCCTGCCGTGCGACCAGCGGCCCGGCCCGGGCGACACCTTCATCGTCACCGAGCTGGCCGCGCTGCCGCAGCGTCCCGGTCTCGTCGCCCTCGCCACCAAGACCGACCTGGTGTCGTCGGCCCGCCAGCGCGACCACCTGCTCGCCGTCCAGCGGCTCGGCGACGAGGTGGGGGTGCGGTGGGAGCACATCGTGCCGGTGTCGGCCGCCACCGGCGACAACGTCGGCCTCGTCGCCGACCTGCTCTGTGCGATGCTGCCTGAGGGCCCCGCCTACTACCCCGACGGCGAGGTCACCGACGAGCCCACCGAGACCCTCGTCGCCGAGCTCGTCCGCGAGGCTGCGCTCGAGGGGGTCCGCGACGAGCTGCCGCACTCGATCATGGTGGTGGTGGAGGAGATGCGGCTGCGCGAGGGCCGCCCCGACGACCGGCCCCTGCTCGACGTGTTCGCCTCCATGGTGGTGGAGCGTGACTCCCAGAAGGCGATCATGATCGGCCACCGGGGCTCCCGGCTCAAGGAGGTCGGCAGCACCGCCCGCGCCCAGATCAGCCGTCTCCTCGGCACGCCGGTGCACCTCGACCTGCGCGTCAAGGTGCTCAAGGACTGGCAGCGCGACCCCAAGCACCTCAACCGGCTCGGCTTCTGACCCGTACGCCCCGGCCCGTGCCCGGGTTCGTCTGCGGCCGGCGGCGGCGAGGTGGGAGGATGGGCGGGCCGTCGTCGTCGCCGAAGGGAGTTCCCATGTCCGTCGCCACCGCCCTCGCCAGCGTCCCCGATCCCGGGCTGCGCCGCACCCTCCAGCTGCGGCTGGAGCGCTACGGCCCCGAGATCCGCGAGTCCCTCGCGGTCCTCTACCCCGATCGGGTCGACGAGACGTACGACCGGCTGGTGCGGCTGTGCGCCGACGCCCTCGCGGCACGGCCCGACGACCTGCTGGAGCTGGACGAGGCCCGCCTGCTGCGGCCCGACTGGCTGCAGGACCCCGGCATGATCGGCTACGTCACGTACGCCGACCGCTTCAACGGGACCCTGGCCGGGCTCGGCGAGAAGCTCGACTACCTGGAGGGCCTGGGCGTCACCTACCTGCACCTGATGCCGCTGCTGAAGCCCCGCCCCGGCGAGTCCGACGGCGGCTACGCCGTCATGGACTACCGCTCCGTGCGTGACGACCTCGGCACCATGGCGGACCTGTCGGCGCTCGCCGCGCAGCTGCGGCAGCGCGGCATCAGCCTGGTGCTCGACCTCGTGCTCAACCACGTGGCCGAGGAGCACGAGTGGGCCACCCGGGCCCGGGCGGGCGACCCGCGCTACCGCGGCTACTTCCTCATGTTCGACGACCGCACCGAGCCCGACGAGTACGAGAAGACGCTGCCCGAGATCTTCCCCGACTTCGCCCCCGGCAACTTCACGTGGGACGAGCAGGCCCAGGCGTGGGTGTGGACCACGTTCAACTCCTACCAGTGGGACGTCAACTGGGCGAACCCCGACGTGCTCGTCGAGTACGCCGACGTGATCTGCTTCCTCGCCAACGCCGGCGTCGAGGTGCTGCGCCTCGACGCGATCGCGTTCATGTGGAAGCGGCTGGGCACCAACTGCCAGAACCAGCCCGAGGTGCACGACATCACCCGCGTGCTGCGGTCGGTGCTGCGCATCGTGGCGCCGGCGGCCGCGTTCAAGGCCGAGGCGATCGTGGGCCCCGACGACCTGATCGAGTACCTCGGCACCGGTCGCCACCACGGCAAGGTCTCCGACCTCGCCTACCACAACTCGCTCATGGTGCAGCTGTGGAGCGCGCTCGCCAGCCGGTCGACCCGGCTCATGGAGGTGGCGCTGGGCGCGTTCCCCGAGAAGCCGCGGTCGGCGGGGTGGGGCGCCTACATCCGCTGCCACGACGACATCGGCTGGGCCGTCAGCGACCACGACGGCATCGCGGCGGGCCTCGACCCGTGGGCCCACCGGTCGTTCCTGTCGGACTTCTACTCCGGCGAGTACCCGGGCTCGTTCGCCCGCGGCCTGGTGTTCCAGCACAACCCGGTCACCAACGACCGCCGGATCTCCGGCACGCTCGCCAGCCTCGCCGGCCTCGAGATCGCGCTGTACGCCAACGACCCGTGGCGCATCGACGACGCCGTCCGCCGCATCCTGCTGCTCTACACCGTGATCATGGGCTACGGCGGCGTGCCGCTGGTCTACATGGGCGACGAGATCGGCATGCTCAACGACATGTCGTACGCCGACGACCCCGACCACGCCTCCGACAACCGGTGGGCGCACCGGCCGCGGATGGACTGGGAGGGCGTCGAGCGGGCCGCCGCCAACCCCGAGACGGCCGAGGGCCGCATCAGCGCCGGAATCCGCCACCTCATCGAGGTGCGCAAGGGGCTGCCCCACCTGCACGCGTCGGTGGAGAGCCGGATCGTCGCCAGCCCCGACCCGCGGCTGCTGCTGTTCCGGCGCGACCACCCGCTGGGCGAGATGCTGCAGGTCTACAACATGAGCGAGTCGCCGGTGTACCTGCCGCTGGAGCCGGTGCGGGCGATCCTGGGCGACCAGGCCCACGAGGCGCTCACCGACCAGCCGTACGACCTGACGCCGCCGAGCATGCTCGTCGCGCCCTACCAGGCGCTGTGGCTCGTCGCGCCCCGGTGACGGCGGGGACCACCTACCGGTGACGGGCTGGCGCACCGCCCGGGCGGCGGAGCACCCCGTGCGGGCCCTTGGCACCACCCCGCGCCCGGGGGCGCC
>JBHAES010000299.1:0-8558 GCA_041855725.1 Actinomycetota bacterium | reverse complement strand
CGAAGGTCGCATCGTTCGCCGCGGCCAGGGCCTCGTCGGCCGAGCCCACCCGGTAGACGCACGCGACCGGGCCGAAGCACTCCTCGGTGGCGATCCGCATGGGCGGCCGGACCCCGGTGAGCACGGTGGCCGGGTAGTACCAGCCCGGGCCGTCCGGCATCTCGCCGCCGGTGTGCAGCGTGGCGCCGTGGGCGACGGCGTCGACGACCAGCGCGTGGGCCTCGTCGCGGATCTGCGGGGTCGCCATGGGCCCGAAGCTGACGGTCTCGTCGAACGGGTCCCCGTACGTGGTCTGCCGCATCTGCGCCACGAACGCCTCGAACCAGGCGTCGTAGACGTCGGTGTGCACGAAGAACCGCTTGCCGGCGATGCACGACTGGCCGCTGTTCTGCGTGCGGGACGCGACGGCGGCCGTGGCAGCCGCGGCGACGTCGGCCGACGGCAGCACGATGAACGGGTCGGTGCCGCCGAGCTCGAGCACCGTCTTCTTCAGGCTGCGGCCGGCGGCCGCGGCCACCGCCCGGCCCGCACCGGTCGACCCGGTGACGGTGACGGCCCGCACCCGGCGGTCCTCGATGATCGGGGTCACGTCGGAGCCCTCCACCAGCAGCGTCTGGAACGCGCCGTCGGGCAGGCCGCCTGCGGCGAGCACCTCGGCGATCAGCAGGGCGGTCTGCGGCACGTTGGAGGAGTGCTTCAGCAGGCACGTGTTGCCGGCCATGAGCGCCGGCGCGGCGAACCGGATGACCTGCCAGTACGGGTAGTTCCACGGCATGACGGCGAGGATCGGCCCGATCGGCTCGAAGCCGACCGACGCGTCCGACGCGTTCACGGCGGCGGCCGGGACCGGCCGCTCCGCGCGCAGGTACTCCTCGGCGTGGTCGGCGTACCACCGCATCGCGTTCGCCGACTTGGCGACCTCGTAGCGGGCGGTGGCGATCGTCTTGCCCATCTCGGTGCTCGCCAGGGCGGCGGCCCGCTCCAGCTCGGCGTCGAGCCGGTCGGCCGCGGCCCGCAGCCAGGCGGCGCGCTCGGCGAACGAGGCCGACCGCATCGTCTCGTACGCGGCCAGCGACTGGTCCAGCATCCGGTCGATCTCGTCCAGACGGTGCGGGGCGAACTCCCGCAGCAGCTCGCCGGTCGCCGGGTTGACGGTTGCGATGGCCACCGCTCAGCCCTCCTTCACCGCGTCGTACCAGCCGGTCTCCCGGTGGCGGCCGTCGTCGATCACGATGTCGTCGCGGACGCGGGGCGCGGCCCACCGGACCGCGTTGGCGAGGATCGTGCGCACCTCCGGCTGGAAGAACACGGGGTACTCCTCGTGCCCGGGCGCGAAGTAGAACACCCGGCCCTTGCCGCGGTAGAAGCAGCAACCGCTGCGGAACACCTCGCCGCCGCTGTACGAGCTGATGAACACGAGCTCGTCGGGCGCCGGGATGTCGAAGAACTCCCCGTACATCTCCTGCTGCGGGATCACCACCGGCTGCGGCAGGCCCTGCGCGATGTCGTGGCTCGGCGCCACCGTCCACAGCAGCTCGCGGTCGCCGTGGCGCCAGTCGATGCGGCAGCTCGTGCCCATGAGCCGGCGGAAGATCTTCGAGCCCTGCCCGGAGTGGAGCACGATGAGCCCCATCCCGTCGAGGACCCGCCGCTGGATGGCGTCGACCACCTCGTCGGCGACCTGGTCGTGGGCCAGGTGGCCCCACCAGAGCAGCACGTCGGTGTCGCGCAGCACGTCGGGGGTCAGCCCGTGCGACGGCTGCTGGAGCGTCGCGGTGCGTACGGCGACCTCCTCGGCGAGCCGCTCGGTGAGGCCGTCGGCGACGGCGGTGTGGATGCCGTCGGGATAGACGGCCTGGATCTGGGGGTCGGTGGCGTCCTGGACGAACTCGTTCCAGACCGTGACCCGGATGGTGCTCATGGTGGGTGCTCCTTCGGTGGTGGCTTCGGTGGGTGCTACTTGGACAGGAGGGTGCCGAGCGTGTCGACGACACCCTTGGCAGCTGCGGCGGGGGTCTGCTGGCCGGACATCATCGCGTTCCAGCCGCGGGCCATCGCCTGCCGCACCGCGCCGACCTTCGTGCCGAGGCCCGGGTCGGGGTAGTCGGTGCCGTGCTGGGTGGCCAGCTGGAACTGCTTGATCACCGGGTCCTCGAAGGCGGGGTCGGTGGCGGTGTCCTGCCGCAGCGGGATGCTGCCCACCCCCTTGAGGGCGATGAGGCCGCCTTCCCGCGAGCCCCACGTGGTGGTGATGAAGTCCCAGGCGAGGTCGGCGTCCTTCGTGAACGAGCCGATGCAGAACGACTCGCCGCCGAGGTAGACGGTGCCTCCCTTGGGGCCCTGCGGCACGGGGACGACGCCGAACCTGAACGTCGCGTCCCGCTTCGCGTTGCCGTACTGCCAGTTGCCGTTGACGCAGAACGCGACCTGGCCGGCGGTGAACCGGGGGAACGAGGAGACCTGCGTCCACGTGGCCACGTCCGCCGGCAGGTACCCGGCCTGCCGCCAGTCGTTGAGCAGCGTGAACGCCTCCTCCAGGGCCGAGACCTGGGGGTTGAGGTAGTCGAACCCGTACGCGGAGTAGAAGGGGCGGCCCTGCCAGTCGCCGTCGAGGCCCTCGCCGGAGCCGGCGATGCCGAGCCCCACGTACTTCGTGCCGATCGTCCGCAGGGCGGCGCCGAGCTCGTCCATCGTCGTGGGCGGGGTGAGGCCGAACTCGTCGAGGATGTCCTGGTTGTACCACAGGCCGATCAGGTTGGCGTACGGCTTGACGGCGTAGACCTTGCCGTTCACCTTCCCCAGCGCGGCGTCGGGGAACTGGGAGGCCTGGTCCCAGGCCTGCCAGCGCTGGCTGAGGTCCTGCACCAGCCCGGCGGGCACGAACTGGTCGAGGTCCCCGCTCTGCTGCAGCACGTCGGGACCTTGCCGGTTGGTGCCGGACCCGATCACCTTGCTGGCGATCTGGTCGTGCGGCACGTACACCTTGTCGACCTTCACGTCGGGGCGGGCCTGGGTGAACAGGCCGACGACGCTGTCGTTCATCTGCGTCTGCGCCGCGTCGGAGGCCACCATGTAGTGCCAGTAGGTGACGCCGGCGCGCTGCGCGGCGTCGGAGCCGCAGGCGGAGAGCAGCGGTGCCGCGGCGAGGGTGCCGGCAGCGGCTCCCATCGCGCGCACCAGGGTGCGGCGGCTGAGGGTGCTTGGGTAGGGCATGGGCCACTCCTTCCAGTGGTGGGTGCGGATCACTTGACCGCGCCGAGCGAGATGCCGCGGACCAGGGTCCGCTGCCCGACGGCGAAGACGACGAGGGTGGGCACGGAGGCGACGACGGCGATGGCCATCAGGGTCGACCAGTTGATCCCGTACTGCGACACCTGCTGGGCGACGGTGGCGCTCAGCGGGTACTGCTGCGGGTCGGTGAGGAAGCTGACGGCGTAGATGAACTCGCCGCTCACGAGGATGAACACGAGGATGCCGACTGTCGTGACCCCGTTGCGTACGACGGGGAGCACGATCCACCAGAACGTCCGCAGCCGTGACGCGCCGTCGATCGCCGCCGCCTCCTCGAGCTCGGGCGGCACCGCGGCGAAGAAGGGGCGCAGCAGGATCACGGTGAACGGCAGCATCATGGCGACGTCGGCGACGACGAGGCCCGGTACGCCGCCCAGCAGCCCCCAGGCGCCGAGCACCTGGTAGAGCGGGATGAGGGTCGCCGTCTGCGGCATCATCTGCAGGATGATGAGCACGGCCAGCGCGACCGGCACCAGGCGCGACCCCGTACGCGCCAGGGCGTACGCGGTGGGCAGCCCGAGCAGGAGGCAGCCGGCGACGGTGGCGCCCGCGATCACGACGGTGCTCGCGCCGGCGCCGAGGACGCCCTGGGCGAACGCGCTGCGGTAGCCGTCGAGGGTGGGGGTGAACCACAGCGAGGCCGACCGGGCCACCACCTCCTGGTTCGGCTTGACCGAGGTGACGACGAGCCAGAACAGCGGCCCGGCGTACGCGAGCAGGATCGCGGTGCCGACGAGGGCACGCAGCACGCGGCTCATCGGTCCTCCCCCCGCTGGGCCCAGCCGTAGAGGAGGGCGAGCCCGAGCACGATCGCGAGCGCCAGCACCGAGGTGCCGGCCCCGACGCCGAACTGGAAGGTCTGGAACGCCTGCCGGTAGGCGAGGAACGGGAGGGTGTGGGTGGCGGTGCCGGGCCCGCCGGACGTGGTGACGTAGATGAGGTCGAACGACCGGAAGGCGCTCACCACCAGCAGCACCGCCAGCACCCAGACGGTGGGCGCGATGTGGGGCAGCACCACGTGCCAGAACCGGCGTACGGCACCGGCGCCGTCCAGGGCGGCGGCCTCGAGCTGGTCGGTGGAGACGTCGAGGAGCGCGGCCCGGATCACGAGCGTGGCGAAGGGGAGGATGGTCCACCCGCTGATGAGGACCACCGACGCCATCGCGAGCCGGACGTCGACGAGCCACAGCACCGGGGCCCGCACGACCCCGAGCCCGGTGAGGGTCGCGTTCACGACGCCGTCGGCCGAGAGCAGGAACTTCCACAGGTTGCCCGAGACCACCGGTGGCAGCGCCCAGACGAAGATCATGAAGCCGAGGGTCACGGAGGTGAGCAGGCTGCTGCGCTGGAGCGCGAGCGCCGCCCCCAGGCCGCCGCCGAGACCGATCACCAGGAGGCTGACCACCAGCAGGCAGGTGTTGGCGACCGCCACGCCGAAGCCCGGGTCCTGGCTGGTGGCGACGAAGTTGCCGAGGCCGTGCCAGGTCCAGCCGCCCAGGATGTTGGCGCTCGTCACGTCGCTGAACGACATGACGACGAGCTGGTAGAGCGGGTAGAGCGCGAAGAGCAGCAGGTAGCCGGCCCCCGGGAGGGCGAACCAGCCCCGGCCCGAGGCCCGGCCCGAGCCATGGCCCCGCCGCGACGGCGTCTCCCTCTGGAGCGAGGCTGCGTCAGTCTGGATCGTCATCGAACCCCCGTCACCCGTAGTCGTGCGGATAAGGTACGGAGCAGGTTGCGGCCGTGTCAAGCATTATCGATAATGGAGCATCGAGGATGCTCGTCGAAGGAGGTTGGCTGATGGACGACACCCCCAACCCGCGGCTGGTCCGGGTGAGCCTGGCCGACCAGATCCGCGACCACCTGACCCTGGAGATCGCCCAGGGTCGGCTGGCGCGTGGCACGCCCGTACGCGAGCTCGAGGTGGCCCGCCAGCTGGGCACCAGCCAGACCCCGGTCCGCGAGGCGTTCCGCCAGCTGATCGCGGCCGGGCTGCTGGAGTCGCGGATCCACGTGGGCACCCGGGTGCGCGACCTCGACGAGCACGACCTGGAGGAGACCGTCCCGGTGCGGGCCGTGCTGGAGGGCCTGGCCGGCCGCTACGCCGCGCAGCGGCGGCTGCCCGAGCCGCTGGCGGAGGCCCACCGGGCCATCGAGGAGATGCGGGCCATCGACGACGACGGCGACCGCCTCGCGTACGCCGGCGCCAGCACCCGCTTCCACCGGGCCCTGGTCACCGCGGCCGGCAACCGGTCGCTGCTGCAGGCCTGGAACGCGCTGGGCATCGAGATCCTCACGATCGTGGCGATGGCCTCCGACACGTACCCGCTGTCGCGCAGCACCGACGACCATGCCGAGCTGCTCCGCGTCATCGAGGCCGGCGACCCCGACGCCGCCGCCCAGGCGATGACCGAGCACCAGGAGCACTACCGACCCCTCACCCGTACGTCCCCGGCCGACGCGGGCCGCGGCGACCCGACCGACAAGGAGCGCAAGCATGCCGGCTGACCCCCTCCCGATCATCCAGGTGGGACTGGGCCCCTGGGGCCAGGACTGGGCCACGACGGTGCTGCCCCGCACCGACCAGGTCACGGTCGTGGCCCGGGTCGACACCGACCCCGCCCGGGCGGCGCTCGGCGACGACGTGCCCGCCTTCACCTCGCTCGGCGACGCCCTGGCCGCCGCCCCCGACGCCGCCGTGCTCGTGACGGCCCGGATCGAGGCCCACCACGCCATCGCGAAGCAGGCGCTGGCCGCCGGCCGCCACGTGCTGCTGGAGAAGCCGTTCACCGCGACCCTCGACGAGGCCCGGGAGCTCAACGACCTGGCCGCCCGCCACCAGGTGGCGCTCTGCGTGGCCCAGAACTACCGGTTCTGGCCGGTCGTGCAGGCGGTGCGCGGCATCCTCGCCGAGGGCACGCTGGGCGAGGTCGTCAACGTCCGGGTGCACTTCCGACGCGACCACGGCGCGTACGGGCCCTCGGTGGCCGCCGCACCGGGGGCGCCGACGGGGTCGATCCTCTTCCAGATCAGCGTCCACCACGTCGACCTCGTACGGGCCCTGCTCGGCGAGGTCCGCTCGGTCGCCGCGCGCCGGTGGGACCGGGCCACGCTGCCCGGCCGGCTGACCGCCGTCTCGGCGCTGCTGGAGCTGGAGTCCGGCGTCGTGGTCGAGTACAGCGCCGACCAGGCCACCCGCGCCCCCGAGACCCCGTGGTCGGGCGCCTGGGTCATCGAGGGCACCCAGGGTTCCCTGCGCTGGGGCGGCGGGCCGACCGCGGAGCCGGACGAGGTGTTCCTGGAGCTCACCGCCGGCGCCCAGACCACGGCCCTGCCGGTGCCGCCCGCCCCGTACGGCGACCGCGAGCACGTGCTGCGCGAGTTCGTCGGCGCCGTCGGCGGACGGCCCACCGAGCTCGCCGGCGCCAGCAACATCGCCACGCTGAGGATCATCCTCGACGCCGTGGGAGACATCGACGCCGCAGCCAGCCGGGAGTGGTCGTAGGGAGGTCGAGTCGACCGTCACGACCCGAGTCGAGCCGTCACTGATCCTCGACGACGGTGGCGACGCCACGCTGGGTCGAGTCGACCGTCACGACCCGAGTCGAGCCGTCACCTCCGGAGTCGGACTGTCACGTCGGGAGCGGGGCCCGGCTCGAAAGGTTGCAGCTCGACTCGAAGAGTGACAACTCGACTCGAACGTGGGGGCTGCCGGGCACTCCCGCACCAGCAAGAGGTGCGAGTCGGGGTGGAGCATAGGGGATTCGAACCCCTGACCTACTGGATGCAAACCAGTCGCGCTACCATCTGCGCCAATGCCCCGTGCGGGTGAGCGCCACGAGTCTACCCGGCCGCGCTGGCGAGCGCCTCCTCGTTCGGCAGTGCGTGCGTGAGGCACGGTCCGTACGACCCCGTACGCTCGGCTCGGGAGGTGTCCATGGAGCTGGGCGTCGTGGGGCGGTCCTCGCCCAGCTCGACCGCCGGCGCGGGCTCACCTGGGGTCGAGCGCGACGCCGTCTGACGCCTCAGCCCTGCTGGGCGGCGGTGGTGCGGGTGATGCCGATGCTGGCGGCGATGACGCAGGCCATCGCGGCGAGGTCCACCAGGTGGAGGTGCTCGCCCAGGAGCAGCAGGGCGGCCGCTGCGGCCACCGCCGGCTCCAGCGACATGAGGATCGAGAACACCCGGCGCGGCAGGGTGCGCAGCGCCTGGAGCTCCAGGCTGTAGGGCACGACGCTCGACAGCAGGCCGACGGCGGCGCCGAGCCCGATCACGTACGGGTCGAGCATCGCCGTCCCCGACGCGAGCAGCGCCGGCACGGTCAGGGCGACCGCACCCATGCCGGTGGCGACGGCGAGCCCGTCGACGCCGCGCCACGAGCGGCCGAGCACCGGCCCCACCACGATGTAGCCGCCCCACCCGGCGCCGGCGAGCAGGGCGTACCCGACCCCGATCCAGTCCACCTGCGTGGGCGAGAGGCCGAGGAGCGCCACCCCGGTGCCGGCCAGCAGGGCGAGCAGCACCTCGCGCCACCCTCGGGAGGTCGCCACCGCGACCGTGAGCGGGCCCAGGAACTCGATGGTCACCGCCAGCCCCAGCGGGATCCGCGCGATCGACTGGTAGATCGCCCAGTTCATGCCGACGAGAGCCAGCGCGTACGCCGCCACCACCGCCCAGTCGCGCATGCTGCGACCGGTCAGGCGCGGACGCACCACCACGAGCAGCACCACGGCGGCTGCCACCAGCCGGAGCCACGCCAGCGAGGTGGGCTCGACCCGCCCGAACAACGACTTGGCGAACGCCGCACCGACCTGCACCGACACGATCGCGCCCAGCACCAGCACGACGGCGGTGCGGCGCGAGGTCACCCCGACAGCCTACGGGTCGTCGCGGCTCGCCCGGCAGCCGGCAGCGGCTGTGGTCGTGCGGCGGGGCGCCGGGGAGCTTGCAGACCGCTCTCAACGCCTGCCGCCTGGGCGACGCACCGAAGCGCTCAGGTCCGCGAGGCGGCGGCTCGTAGAGGCGTCAGCGCCCCGAACCAACCACCTTTCGAGTCGAGCTACCACCTTTCGAGTCGAACCACCACCTTTCGAGTCGGGCCCGGCTCTCGAAGTGACAGGTCGGCTCGATAGGTGATGACAGGTCGGCTCGATAGGTGATGACAGGTCGGCTCGATAGGTGGCTGGTCGGCTCGGGGGGTGACAGTCCGGTTCGAGCAGTGACGGTGCGCAAGCGCGGGGAGGGGGTGGCCTGCGCGAGTTGGGTCGGGT
>JBHAES010000298.1:0-9570 GCA_041855725.1 Actinomycetota bacterium | reverse complement strand
GCCGACGACGTCGAGGGTGACCTCGACGCCCGAGCGCCGGAGCCGGTCCACCAGCTCGGCCACGTCGGCGAGCGTGGTGGTCGGGGCGAGGTCCGCGGGCTCGTCGGTGTGGAGCACCCCCACGAGCTGGCGGGTCTCGGCGAGCGCCGAGGCGGCCGTGGCCCGGATCGTCGCGAGCGCCTGTCCCACCACCTCGTCGCGCTGCGGCGCGGCGGCGTGGCTCATCGTGTAGGCGGCCCCGTCGGCCTGCACCACGATCACCGACAGCGAGTGGGCCACGATGTCGTGCATCTCGCGGGCGATCCGCTGCCGCTCCTGCACCACGGCGAGGGCGGTGGCCTGGTCGCGCTGCCGCTCCAGCGCCCCGGCCCGCATCTCGAGGGCGAGGATGGAGACGGCCCGCTGCCGGGCCAGCTCGCCCATGAACCAGGCGGCGAGCACCACGGCCGAGCCGCCGCCCCACAGCAGCAGGAACGTGAGCAGCGACGACACCTCGGGCGGCGTGGTCCAGACCCAGGCCCCCACGCCGGCACAGACCAGGCCGAACGCGAGCCAGTAGCGCGAGCGGGCCGGGGTCCCGAACGCCGCCACCGCGTAGATCGCCATCGGCACGGTGATCTGGCCGAGGAAGATCTCGCTGGGCGCCAGCATCAGCTGCGCCACGTGCGCCGCCACCACGCCCCAGGCGGCGAGGTCCGGCCGGGTGCGGCGCCACACCAGCGGCACGAGGAACATCACCGACAGCCCCACGCCCAGCCACCACTCCCAGCGCGGGAACCGCGACAGGGTGTCGGGCACCACGAACACGCCGAGCGCCAGCGCCATGAGCAGGTCGCTGACCTGGGGGCGGTCGGCGAGGACGGCCGTCCACCGCCCGAGCCCGCCGTCGGTCCGGTGCGGGCGCTCCATCAGGCCCTCAGCCGGCGGTGCCCGGCCGGCGCGCCTCGTCGACGAGCAGCACCGGGATGCCGTCACGCACCGGGTAGGCGAGCCCGCAGGTGCCGGGGTCGGCGCACACCAGCTCGGACGCCTCGACGTCGACGACCAGGGAGGCGTGGCAGCTGGGGCAGGCCAGGATCGCGAGCAACGCCTCGTTGATCACGGGTGCCTCGGTCACGGTGCCTCCTCCTTCGCCGGCGTCCCGCCCCGCACGATGCCGAGCACCTCGTCGCGCAGCGAGGCCATCTGGGCGGGGTCCCTCGCCTCGACGTTGAGCCGCAGCAGCGGCTCGGTGTTGGACGCGCGCAGGCTCACCCACCAGTCGTCGCCGCGTACGGTGAGCCCGTCGACCCGGTCGGCGGCGCCGCGGCCGGCGAACGCCGCCTCGACGGCGTCGAGCGTGCCGGGCACGTCGGCGACGGTGGAGTTGATCTCGCCGGAGGCGGCGTAGCGGTCGTAGGCGCTCGCCAGCTGCGACATCGTGGCCTCGCCGCGGCCGAGCAGCGACAGCACGTGCAGGCCGGCGAGCATGCCGGTGTCGGCGCCCCAGAAGTCCCGGAAGTAGTAGTGGGCGGAGTGCTCGCCGCCGAACACGGCCCGGTGGGCGGCCATGAGCGCCTTCACGTACGTGTGACCGACCTTCGAGGTGACCAGGCTGCCGCCGTGCTCGGCGACCACCTCGGCGACCGTACGGGAGGTGATGGTGTTGACGACGACGGTGGCGCCCGGCTCCCGCTCCAGCTCGGCCACGGCGATGAGCGCGGTGACGACCGACGGCGACACCACGGCGCCGCGCTCGTCGATGACGAAGCACCGGTCGGCGTCGCCGTCGAACACGAGCGCGAGGTCGGCGCCGTGCTCGACGACCGCCCGCGCCGCGTCGACGAGGTTCTCGGGCTCCAGCGGGTTGGGCTGGTGGTTGGGGAAGGAGCCGTCGAGGTCGAGGTAGAGCCCGACGAGCTCCACCGGCAGCGACGCCAGCACGGCGGGGGCGGTGTGGCCCGCCATGCCGTTGCCGGCGTCGACGACGACCTTGAGGGGGCGCATCCCGTCGAGGCGGACGAGGGAGTGCAGGTAGGCGACGTAGTCGGGCAGCACGTCGCGCTCGGTGAGGGTGCCGGGCGCGGCGGCCGTCGGCGGGGCCTCCTCTCCCCGGTCGATGGCGACGGCCCGGCGAGCGAGGGCGGCGAGGAAGTCGCCGCTGACCGGCTGCGCCTGCGCGAGGCAGAACTTGATGCCGTTGTAGGCGGCCGGGTTGTGGCTCGCCGTGAACTGCACCCCGGGCAGGTCGAGCAGCCCCGACGCGAACCACAGGCCGTCGGTGGAGGCGAGGCCGATGTCGACCACGCTCGCCCCGGCGGCCATGGCACCCTCGGCGAAGGCCCTGGCCAGCACGGGCCCGCTCGTACGCATGTCGCGACCCGTCACGAAGGTGCGCCCGGCGAGGCCGGCCACCTCGACGTAGGCGGCCCCGAGGGCGCGGGCGCCGGCCTCGTCCCACTCGGCGTCGGGTCCGGCACCCACGATGCCGCGGATGTCGTTGGCTTTGAAGACCTGGTGCTCAAGCATGATGCGCCCAGCCTATTGGCTCGCGCCGCCCGCGCCCGTCACTCGCGAGTGGTGGTGAGGAGGGTGAGGTGGCCACGGCGCCCCGTCTCCACCACGTCGGGAGGCAGCGGGGCCGGGGCGGACGCGGCTGCGGCGGCCGGCTCCGGGCCGATGCCGGCGGCCTCGCGCACGGCGTCGGCGAGCGCCAGCAGGTCGTCGTGCGGCTGCTCGTCGGCCTGGTCGAGGGGCAGCCGGATCGCCTCCCAGCCGCGGGGCACCGACAGGGTCTGGCAGTGCTCGCGGCACAGGTCGTAGGTGCCGGGCTCGGCGCGCAGCGCCAGCGGCCCCACGACGGCGGTGGACTCGGCGTAGGCGAACGTCAACGTCGCCACCGCCACCTGATGGCACCCCGAACGAGAGCATCGTCTCTGCCTCACCGCGGCAGGCTAACCCGACCCGACGACGCCCGCGGCAGCGGCGCGCCGGGGGCGCCGCGTAACGATCAGCCGACGTGGCCGGCGACGAGGCGCCGCAGCCGGACGAGGGCCACCACCGCCACCGCCACCAGGAGCGACACCGCCAGGCCCGCGTAGACGGTCGGGGGCAGGGAGGGGCGGCACGCCGCCAGGGTGCCCCCGACCGCGAGCGCCGCCGCCGACCAGCCCAGCACCCGCACCACGGTGCCCCACGCGGCCCCCGACAGCCGCATGACCCAGCCCGACCAGTACGTGGCGATCAGCAGCCCGGCGAGCCCGTACAACCCGATTCCCCACCGCACGTCGCCGAGCCACGTGCCGGCGGCCAGGGCGGGGATCCGCAGCCCGGCCTCGACGAGGGCGAGCACGAGCATGCGGCGCAGCCGGTCGTCGACCATGGCGTAGCCCGACAGCGGGCTGGAGACGAAGCTCATCATCAGCCACGGCGACAGCAGCGCCGACACGGTGCCCGCCGTCGCCCACGCGTCGCCGACGAGCAGGGCGAACAGGTCGGGACCGAGCACGACGAACGGGACGAAGACGGGCAGCGACACGCACGCCAGCGCCTCGGCGACGGTGACGACGGTCGCCGTGGTGGACCGCCCTTCGCGCACCATCCGCGCGAACCTGGCGAAGAACACCCCGGCGACGGCCTGGCCGAGCAGCGCGGCGGGCGCCATGAGCAGCCGCTGGGCGAGCCCCAGCTGGCCGGCGACCTCCTTGCCGTACCAGGCCTGCACCAGCGGCGCCACCGCCCCCACCGACAGCGAGTTGAGCACGGCCGGCACGAGCACCCACGCGGGGAACCGGCGCCACCGGGCGAGCAGCCACCACCGCACCCGGCCCAGGGCCTGGAAGCCGCCGCGGCGTGCCATCTGCGCGTCGGAGACGGCGCGGCCCACCGCGTACGCGGCGGCGAGGCCCCCGCTCCCCCAGCCGGCGACACCGGCGAGGAGCTGTCCCACGCCGGTGACCACGGTGCCGGTGACGCCGGCCTCGCTGGTCTGGCGGAACTGCCCCAGCCGCGACTGCAGCATGCGCAACGTCTGGTAGACCGCCACCGCGAGCACCGTCACGGGCAGCCACCAGGCGGCGCCGCCGAGCGCCTCGCCGACGTACGACCAGCCGACCGCCTCGGCCCCCGCCACGGCGAGCGCGACGACCCCGGCGGCCGCCACCGCGAGCACCGTGACGAGCCGGACCAGGTCGTGGGCCTCCCGGTCGGTGCGGGCGATCGGCACCGCCATCTCGAGGCGCAGCGTGGCGGCGGTGGCGAGGATCGTGGCGAGGGCGACCGCCGTCGACAGCTCCCCCAGCTCCGCGTCGGTGAACAGCCACCGGGCGCACACGACGGTGGAACCGAGCAGGATCACCTGCGACGCCGCCGTGCCCCACACGAGGTGCGCCACGTCGACCACGCTGCGCGGCAGACGCGGCATGGGCCCTCCTCACGTGTGCGGACAGCCCGAACCTACCGCGCCGCGCCCCTCAGCCCTGCTTCTCGGGGGCGTCGAGGTTCGTCATCTGGTCGAGCGCCTCGGGGTAGCGGGCCCCGACGATCCGGATCTCGTCGGCGGCCGTGGTCAGCGCGGCGACCTGGGTGCCGGTGAGCGTCACGTCGGCGGCGGCCGCGTTCTCGCGCATCCGCTCGGCGCGGCGGGTGCCGGGGATCGGCACGATCCACGGCTGCTGCGCCGCCAGCCAGGCGAGCGCGACCTGGCCGGGGGTGGCGCCGGCCTCGGCGGCGACCTGCTTCACCACCTCGACGAGGGCGAGGTTGGCGGCCCGGTGCTCGGCGTCGAAGCGGGGGATCCGGCCGCGCAGGTCACCCTCGGCGAACGTGGTGGCGGTGTCGATGGTCCCGGTGAGGAAGCCCTTGCCGAGCGGGCTGTAGGGCACCAGGCCGATGCCGAGCTCGGCCAGCACGCCGATCACGTCGGTCTCGCGGTCGCGCCACCACAGGGAGTACTCGCTCTGCACCGCGGCGACCGGGTGCACCGCGTGGGCGCGCCGGATCGTGGCGGCGGCCGCCTCCGACAGGCCGAGGTGGCGCACCTTGCCCTCGTCGACGAGCTCCTTCACCGCCCCCGCGACGTCCTCGATCGGCACCGTCGGGTCGACCCGGTGCTGGTAGAGCAGGTCGATGCGGTCGGTGCGGAGCCGCCGCAGCGACCCCTCGACCGCCTGCTTGATGCGCGCCGGGTCGCTCGACACGCCGGTCTGCCGGCCGTCGTCGTACGAGAACCCGAACTTGGTGGCGATCACCACCTGGTCGCGCACCGGCTCGAGCGCCTCGCCGACGATCTCCTCGTTGACGAACGGACCGTAGACCTCGGCGGTGTCGAAGAACGTGTAGCCGACCTCGACCGCCTCCCGGATCACCGCGACGGCGTCGGCCCGGTCGGGCGGCGCGGCGGCGTAGGCACCCGAGAAGCTCATGCACCCCAGCCCGATCTGAGAGACCGTCAGGCCGTCACCCAGCGTGCGCTGCCTCATCGCTGTCCTCCTCGTACGAACGGTGCCGCCCATGCAACCACGGCTGCCGCCGGCGAGGGAGGCCTCCCGATTACCCCGCTGCCAGGGCCCCGCACCTCAGGTGCGGGTGGCGCCGGCCGGGTCGGCGGGTGCGACGAGGTGGGCGTACGGGCTGGCGGCGACGACGGCGGCCGCGTGGCGCCGGGCCGCGACCCGCAGCCGGGCGTCGACCTCGGCCACGAGGGTGACGAGCCGCTGACCCGGCCACGAGGCACCCACGAGCTCGGGCGGCAGCTCACCGGTGCGCAGCACGAGGGCGGCGCGGGCCGCCACGGCGCCGAACAGGGTCTCGAACGCCGCCGGGCCGTCGAGGGCCTCGAGGTCGGTGGCGACGAGGGCCTCGAGGCGGGCCACCTCGGCCTCGTGCCCCGGCCGGAACCGGTCGAGCTCCCAGCAGCGGCGGACGAGCCGGGGCACGTCGGCGGGGTCGAAGGTCAGCCAGCACCGGGTCACCTCGTCGGGCCGGGTGCCGGCGAGCGTACGGCTGAGGTCGTCGGGGGCGATGAGGACGCCGCGGCGCAGGAGCCGGTAGCCCGCCCGAGACGCGGCGGCGAGGAACCGGTCGCGGTCGCGGCGACGCGACTCGGGGATGTCGTAGACGAGGGCGTGGAACCGGCCGTCCCAGGGCGCGGGTGGGGCGTCGCCGCGCACCAGCGCGAACCCCGCCAGCATGGCGGGGCCCATGCGGTAGCAGCCGACCCGGCCGACCCGCGTCACCGTGAGCACGTCGGCGACGACCATGCGGTGCAGCAGCGCCTTGTTGGCGGCCGGGGAGGCCTGCAGGTCGCTCATGAGGTCCACCAGCACCGGCCCCGGCAGCACCGAGGCCTCGGTGACGGCGAACACGAACGGGGCACGGGCGAACGAGGGCGTGTACCCCGCCCGACCTGGACCCGCTGACCCGCCCATGACCGCTCCTCGACACCTGCGCCCCACCGTACCCCGTCAGTGAGGGGCTGGATCCCCCGGCGAGGGCACACAGGTGTCGGACGCGACCTGGCGCCCGCTGCGCGGTCAGTCGTCGTACGCGTCACCCTCGGGGTCGAGGCGGTCGAGGGTGATGCCGGTGAGGGCGGAGACCTGCTCGACGAGCGTCGAGTGGACGAGCCGGCGCAGCGAGGCCCGGGTGCCGGCGCGGTGCTCGACGGGACGGCGGTAGACCACGATGCGGGCGGCGCTGCCGGCCACCGCCTCCTGGGCCGCGGCCAGCGGCACCCGTGACGACCACTGCGCGGCCACGTCGGGCACGTCCTCCACGCCGACCTCGACCCCCACCAGCGCCTCGGGGCACGCCTGCGTGATGCGGGCCAGCGAGTCGGCGACGCACTCCAGGAAGAACTCCGCCGGCCCGTGCGGCCGGTGCCGGCGCATGGCCCGGCCGGCCGCCGACATCATGGGTGCCAGGGGGCCGCGCAGGCCGCGCTCGTGGCGGTCACGACGTCTGGGCATGACGACAGCGTACGGGGTGGCGCTCCCGGCGCTACCGGGGCAGGGACACGTCGCGCGACGGGGTGACCTCGACCCCGGTCGCCCCGCCGCCGTCGAGCGGCACCACGGCGATCCCCTCCTGCGTGCCGAGGCGGGTCACGAGCACCACCGCCTGGACGGTGCCGCCGGTGAGCTCGACGGTGGCCGTACGGTCACCGGTGACGGGCAGCCGGGTGGAGCGTCCGGCCCCGACCTCGACCCGGGTCGAGTCGACCTCGGCCCCGGCGGCGTCACGGGTGGTGAGGGTGACCGGCGCCGGGACGACGCCGCCGTTGGACACGACCACCTCGCTGCCGGCGATCGCCGGCACCCGTGCCTCGCCCGTGGCCGGTCCCGAGGCGGGCACCACGGCCACGTCGTCGCCCGACCGTACCCGGACCCCGGCCATGATCGGCTGGGTGGAGGTGAGGCGCAGGCCGACGACCTCGCCGGCCAGAGCCCCCTCCAGCGGCACCGCCACGGTCGACTCGGCGTTCACCTCGAACGTGTCGGCGCCCGCCGGGGCGAACGACGAGTCCGAGCCGAGCACCTCCACCGACACCGTGGCGCGGCGGTCGCTCGGGTTGGTGACCACGAGCGTCCGGGCCCCCTCGCCGCCGGGGACCCCCGCCACGACGAGGGTGGACGCCGCGGCCGTCGCCGGGCTGGTCCAGTCGCTGCCCGCGTCGCCCGAGGCGCGCACCGTGGCGGTCACGCGGCCCGAGGCCACCTGCACCCGCAGGCCCAGCGGGTCGGGCAGGATCACCAGCGGCTCGAGCGTGGACTCGGCAATCACGATGAGGTTCAGGAAGTCCGGCTGATCGAGGTTCTCACCCACCGGCGTCGTCTGATAGACCGGAGACACCTCGACGAGCATCAGCTCCGGGGTCTCGGCCAGGATGTCGACGGCCTCCTGCAGGATGGTTGCCGACTCGCCCAGGTTCGAGCCAAGGCTCAGCACCACCTTGGAGATGGGGCGCAGGTTGCCCAGGGTGTCCACGTCGAGCTCGAACGGGCCGTTAGTCATTTCTACTCCTGCTGATTGTGACTGCGACATCTGCGAAACGTTGGCGGATCGGCGCTTGGGGCTTGTGCACGGTGACCGTGACCGCCTCTACTTTGCCATGCGCGAGGCAGCGCTGCGCGATCCGTCCCGCCAGGGTCTCGATGAGCTGAACTGGTTGCCCGGCGATCTCCGCCTCGACCAGCTGCGCCACGTCCGCGTAGTTGATCGTGTTGGCGAGCTGATCGCTCAGCGTATCGAGGGGCGTCTCAAGGACGACGTCAACCACAAACTCCTGGCCCGCGCGCCGCTCCTCGGGAAAGACCCCGTGGAAGCCGGTGGCCGTGATCCCGGTCAACACGATCCGATCTATGACGCACCTCCTTAGACTCCTCGCACCTTACCCCACGCCCGCCGCGTCAGCCGCGCAGCCTGCGCGCGACGGCGATGGCATCGACCTGGGCCGCGATCTCGTGGGTGCGCACGGCCCAGATGTGGTGCCAGGCGCACCAAAACGACACCGCGGCGGTGGCGGCGTCGCGGCCCTGCGGGGCGCGGCCGCCGAGCAAGTCGCCGAGGAACGCCTTGCGGGAGGCCCCGATCAGCACCCGATGCCCGAGCGCCTGGCAGACGTCGAGGCGACGCAGCAGCTCCCAGTTCTGCTCCCAGGTCTTGGCGAACCCGAGCCCCGGGTCCAGCACGATCCGTTCGGGCGCGATGCCCGCGGCCACGGCGGCGTCTCGCTGCCGGGCCAGTTCGTCGGCCACGTCGGTCACGACTTCGCGGTAGCCGGTGTGGTCCTGCATGGTGGCCGAGTGCGCCCGCCAGTGCATCAGCACGAAGTCCGCCGACGAGCCCGCCAGTACCCCGAGCATTTCGGGGTCCGCCCGCCCGCCGGAGACGTCGTTGACGACGTGCGCCCCCGCAGCCAAGCAGGCCGCGGCCACCGAGGCGCGCATGGTGTCGACCGAAACCCGGATCCCCTCGCCCACCAGCTCCTGCACGACGGGCAAGACCCGGCTGAGCTCGACCTCCGCCGACACCCGCGCGGCCCCGGGCCGGGTGGATTCCCCACCGACGTCGACGATTTGGGCGCCGTCGGCGACCAGGGCGCGGGCATGCCGCACCGCGGCGCCTAAGTCGACGAATTGCCCGCCGTCGGAGAAGGAGTCGGGCGTGACATTCAAGATGCCCATGACCAGCGTCACGTCAGCGCCCCAGGATCAAGCTCATGGCCTCCGCCCGGGTCGCCGGCTTGCGCAGCAAGCCCCGCACCGCGGAGGTGACGGTGCGGCTACCGGGCTTGCGGACCCCACGCATCGTCATGCAGCTGTGCTCCGCCTCGATCACGACGATCACGCCCCGCGCGGCCAGGTGCTCCACGAGGGCGTCGGCGATCTGGGAGGTGAGTCGCTCCTGGACCTGGAGCCTCCGGCCGTAGACCTCGACGAGCCGCGCCAGCTTGGACAGGCCGGTGACGCGGCCATCGGCGGAGGGGATGTAGCCCAGGTGCGCTACGCCGGTGAAGGGCAGCAGGTGATGCTCGCAGGTGGACACCAGCTCGATGTCCTTGACCAGCACCAGCTCCTGGTGGGCGATGTC
>JBHAES010000297.1:0-6541 GCA_041855725.1 Actinomycetota bacterium | reverse complement strand
GGAAGCCTTCGGCGCTGAGCAGCGTGCCGACGACACGGGCCGGGTTGGGCAGGTCGCGGTAGGCGGAGCCGGCGATAGTCGCGGTGCCGGCGTCAGGGGTGACGAGGCCGGTGAGCACCTTGAGGCAGGTGGACTTCCCGGCGCCGTTCGGGCCGAGGAAGCCGACGATGCGCCCGGCCGGGACCTGGAACGTGACGTCGTCGAGGGCGACGGTGGCGCCGTAGCGCTTGGTGAGGTTCGTGAGCTCGATCATGGCTCCATCACACCCAGGCCGACCGGGTCGCCACCTCGGGTGGCAGGCTGGCGTCGAGGGGTCGATGAGCGGGGTGCGGCCCCGCCGATCGGCCGACCCGGGATGGCCGATCGGCCGACTGACCGGCGTCGGTGCCCTCTGACAGGCTGGGATCGTGCCGATCCAGACCGCCCGCCCAGGCCCCGTGGCGTGGGTGATCGCCGTGCTCGGGGTGCTCTACTACCTCACCCCGGTCGTGACCTACCCGCTCGCCGACTGGCCGATGTTCCTTGGTGCCGCGTCCCTGCCGGCACTCGCCGCGCTGGCGCTGCTGCGCGTCCTCGCCGGGCGCCCGGCCGCGCTGTGCGGGTCGCTGGCCCTGCTGTGGTGCGTGTCGCCCGTGGTGCTGGGCCCGGCTGTCGTCGCCCAGCAGGTGGTCGCCGCCAGCCAGCGCCGCCACGTCGCGGTCCTCACCGCCACCACCCTGCTGCTGGGCCGAGGCGTTCACACGTTCCTTGCCGGCCTTGGCTCCGACGCGAGCCAGGCCCTCGTGGTCGAGTCCGTGGTCGCGGTGGTCGGTGTCGCCGTCGCCACCCTCGTCGGGCTGCTGCGGCGCGCCGACGCCGAGAGCCTGGCCCGGGCGCACGAGGCCGAGTCTGCCCGCCGCGAGGCCGCCGACGCCCGCGTCAACGAGGCCCGCATGGCCGAGCGGGAACGGATCGCACGCGAGATGCACGACGTGGTGGCGCACCGCATCTCCCTCATCGCCCTGCACGCGGGCGCGTTCGCGCACCGCATGGCCGACGCCGAGCCCGACGAGGCCGAGATGGCCCGCCTCATCCAGACCAACGCGCAGGCGGCGCTCACCGAGCTGCGGGGCGTGCTCCGTACGCTGCGGGGCGCCGACGCACCGCCCGAGCCGCCGCAGCCCACGCTGGCCGACCTCGACCGGCTCGTCGCCGACGCCGGCGCCGCCGGGCAGCGGGTGCAGGTCGAGGTGTCCGGTGACGTGGCCGCCGTGGGCGCCACGGTGTCGCGCCACGCCTACCGCGTCGTGCAGGAGGGGCTCACCAACGCCCGCAAGCACGCCCCGGGCGCACCCGTCACCCTCACCGTCGACGCCACCGCCGGGCTGCGGCTCGTCATGAGCAACCCGCTCGCCGACCTCGCCGGGCCCGACCGCACCGGCGCCGGGCTGGGCCTGGTGGGCATCGTCGAACGCGTCGAGCAGCTCGACGGCGACGTCACCCATGGCGTCCACGACGGCCGCTGGGTGCTCGAGGTCACCCTCCCCGAACCAGCCCGACCAGCGACATGACCCTGGGCCCGCCGTCGCGGCGTACGGGGGTCTGCCACGAGCCGGCCGCCACGGCGAGCCGCGCCTGCGGGCTGGCGCGAGGGGCGTACGGACCGGTGCCGGGCCCGGTCGTGACGGCGACCCGCGCCGCCCGCCGTGCGTACGGTGTCGGGTGACCACCGCGACGGGCGCCCGCCCCCTGCGGCCTGCTGTCGGCCGCGGCCGCCGTCCCACCCCAGCGCCCGCCCTCGGTGTCGGCCTGCGGGTGCCGCCGCGCCGCCGGGCCCACCCGGCGCCGATCGTCGGTCGCGCCGGCCGTTGCCACGACATGATGGACCCTGCGCCGCCACGAGGGTGGTCGGTGCGCCAGGTCCCCCTGCCGGAAGGAGCCTCGTGATGCCGGTGATCACGGTCGCCCTCGTCGACGACGACCCGATGGTGCGGACGGGGCTGGGCTTCATCCTGCGCGGCGAGCCCGACCTGGCGGTGGCGTGGCAGGCCGACGACGGCGCCGACGCGCTCGCCCGCCTGGAGCAGGAGCCGGTCGACGTGATGCTGCTCGACATCCGCATGCCCGGCATGGACGGCCTGGCCACCCTGGAGGCGCTGCAGGGCCGCGACCCCCGCCCGCGGGTGGTGGTGCTGACCACGTTCAACACCGACGACTACGTGGTGCGCGCCCTGCGGCTCGGCGCCGACGGGTTCCTGCTGAAAGACACCGACCCGGCCCGGCTCATCGAGTCGATCCGGCGGGTCGCCGCCGGCGAGTCGATCCTCGGCCCCGACGTCACCCGTACGCTCATCGGGGTCGCGACCGGCGGCGGCACCCCCGACGAGGCCGCGCGCCGCGCCGTCGCCCTCCTCACCGCCCGCGAGCGCGAGGTGGCCGTGCTCATGACCCAGGGCCTCACCAACGCCCAGATCGGCACCCGCATGAACCTCAGCCTGGCCTCGGTGAAGACCCACCTCACCGCGATCTTCACCAAGCTCGGCGTCGACAACCGGGTGTCGGCGGCCATGGTCGTGCGCGACGCGGGGCTGTGAGCCCACCCGGCCGGCCCCGGGGGCGGCGCGACCGCCGGGAGCGGGTGGCGGTGCGGCCGTCCTGAGCGGCCGCCGGCTTCTCCGAGCGGCCGCGGGCGAGAGCGTCCGTCAGAGCAGGAGGACCGGCTGGCGCCTCGCCCGCGCCAGGGATGGAGTCGATCTCGGCTCCGATCCTGGTGGGCGGTCGTCGCGGTCGGGTGAGGGTCGGGATCGGCTCGGCCCTGCTGCCTCAGGTCGTACGCGCTCGTCGCAGCTGGCCAAGGGGCTTGCTCGCCCAGTCGTCGGCTCGGACCCCGCCTGGCTCAGGTCGTAGGTGCCCCGCGCCGGGGCAGCGGCAGCACCAGGGGCGTGCCGGTGAGGGGGTCGGGGATCACCTCCACGGGCAGGCCGAAGACCTCGGCCACCATGTCGGCGGTCACGACCTCGTCGGGGCGGCCGTGGGCCATCACCGTGCCGTCGCGCATGGCGATGATGCGGTCGGCGTAGCGGCAGGCCTGGTTGAGGTCGTGGAGCACGGCCACGATCGTGGTGCCGAGCTCGGCGTTGAGGGTGCGGCACAGCTCGAGCACCTCCACCTGGTGGGCGAGGTCGAGGTAGGTGGTGGGCTCGTCGAGCAGCAGCACGTCGGTCTGCTGGGCCAGGGCCATGGCGATCCACACGCGCTGGCGCTGCCCGCCCGACAGGGTGGCCACCGGGCGGCGTGCCAGGTCGACGATCCGGGTCCGGGCCATGGCCAGGCTCACCGCCTGGTCGTCGGAGTCCGACCACTGGTGCAGCAGCGACTGGTGAGGGTAGCGGCCCCGCGCCACGAGCTCGTGGACGGTGATCCCGGACGGCGCCACCGACGACTGGGCCAGGAGCCCCACCCTGCGGGCGAACCGCTTGGGACGCATCCGGGCCACGTCGTGGCCGTCGAGGAGCACGTGGCCCGCGGCCGGGGCCATGACCCGGCTCAGCGCCCGCAGCAGGGTCGACTTGCCGCACGCGTTGGGCCCCACGATCATCGTCACGGCCGCGGGGGTGACCTGCAGGCTGAGGTCCTCGACGACCGGGTGGCCGGCACGGTAGGCGAGCCGGACCCCCTCGGCCACCAGCAGCGGTGGGGCTGCCGCGCCGCCGCCGTCGTGGCCCCCACCGGGGGCGGTCGGGGCCGCCCCGATGGGTGGGGTCGTCACCGTACGGTGGCCGAGACGGTCTCCAGCACGAACCGGGCCGCCGCCGGGCCGGCGTTGAGGTAGAAGGGGTCGTCCTCCACCTGCACCGCCCGGCCGGCGGTGACGGCGCCGAGGGTCGACCACAGCGGCATGGAGGTCAGCTCGGAGGCGTCGCCGCCCTGCACCCCGTACAGGATCCAGTCGCCGTCGGCCCGGTCGAGCTGCTCGCTGGAGATGTCGACGGAGGTGTCGTCGGTGAAGGTCTGCGTCGCGGGCCGCGCCACCCCCATGTCGGCCAGCACCGACCCGGCGAACGAGATGGCGCCGAAGACGCGGGTGCGGTCGCCGTTCTTGCGCAGCAGCGAGACGGTGCCCTTCCCGACGTTCCGGCCGGCCTTGGCGGCGTCGGCGTGGAACGTGGTCAGCCACGACCGGGCCGCGTCGGCCTTGCCGAGGGCGTCGGCCACGAGCTGGAAGTCCTGCTTCCAGTACCGTCCCGTGCCCTGGGTGGCGACGGTGGGGGCGATCTTGGTGAGGGTGTCGTAGAGGCTGGCGGCGTCCTTGCCCGAGATGTTCATGAGGATCAGGTCGGGGGCGAGGTTGCCGATGGCCTCGGTGCTGGGCTGGGTGCGGGTGCCCACGTTGACGATCCGGCCCAGCGCCTCGGCGTGGGCGGGGAAGGCCTTCGGCAGGTACGCGGGCACGGTCCCGGCGCCGTCACCGGAGGCGGCGCCCACCGGCACGACGCCCAGGGTGAGCGCGACGTCGAGCTGTCCGGTGGCGATCACCACGACCTTGGTGGGGGCGGCCTGGAGGGTGGTGCTGCCCTGGAAGTGGGTGACGGTGCGGGGGAAGACGCCGTCGGCGACGCCCGATCCCATGCCGGTGGGCACGACGGTGGGCACGAGCGCGCTCGACGTCGGCGTGCCCGAGGGGGCCTGACCCGACGCCGACCCGCTCGCCGCGGTCGTCGCGGAGGAGGTGCAGGCCGCCAGGGCCGGGGCACCGGCGGACAGGATCGTCAACGACAGCAGGGAACGACGGCTGAGGGAGGGTCTCACGGGATTAGGGTAGCCTTACTTTCATCGAACGTCACTCTCTGGCCCAGCCGGGTGCAGCGCCCACCGTCCCGGCGCCGTCGACCCCACCGTACGCACCGGCGGACGCATGCCGTCCGGTGCGGGTGCGGCGCGCGGTCCGTACAGGCCTGGCCGTCGCGGTCGGCGTCGGGCTGCTGGTGCTGCTCGTGCTGCTCAGCCTCGCGGTGGGCTCGCGCGACCTGAGCCTGACGCAGGTCGTCGAGGGCCTGGCCAGCCGTGGTGAGCGCACCGTGCCCGCGATCATCGTGTGGGAGCTCCGGATGCCGCGCACCGTCCTCGCCGTCGTGTCGGGCGCGAGCCTGGCCGTCGCCGGGGTCGTGATGCAGGCCCTCACCCGCAACCCGCTGGCCGAGCCGGGGCTGCTCGGGGTCAACGCCGGCGCGTCGCTGGCCGTGGTGCTGTCGATGTCGCTGCTCGGCCTGACCACCGTCCGGGGGTACCTCTGGTTCGCGTTCCTCGGCGCGGCTGCGGCAGCGCTCCTCGTCCACCTCATGGCGTCCGCCACGGGCCGGGCCGGGCCCGCCCGCCTGGTGCTGGCCGGGGTCGCCCTCGGCGCGAGCCTCGGGGCGATCACCGGCACCGTGACCATGTACGACACGCAGGCGTTCAGCTCGTACCGGTTCTGGGTGGTGGGCTCCCTGGAGGGTCGGGACGCGACCGTGCTCGCCTGGGTCTGGCCGTTCCTCGCCGTCGGGCTGGTGGTGGCCGTCGCCTCCGGGCACGTCCTCAACGCCCTCGCGCTGGGCGAGGAGCAGGCCACCGCCCTGGGGGTGCGGCTCGGCCTCGTACGGGTGCTCGCCCTGGGGGCGATCACCCTGCTGTGCGGCGCGTCGACGGCCGCGGTGGGCCCCATCTCCTTCATCGGCCTGGTGGTGCCCCACGTGGTGCGGCTGGCGGTGGGCGCCGACCAGCGCCTCGTGCTCGCCGGGTGCCTCGTCACCGGGCCGGTGCTGCTGCTCGCCGCCGACATCGCGGGGCGGCTGATCGTACGACCCGGCGAGATGGAGGCCGGCGTGGTGGCGGCCCTGCTCGGGGGCCCCGTGCTGCTGGCGCTCGTGCTGCGGCGGGGGTCCGGCCGGTGACCGCGCCCGACCAGGCTCCCGCAGCCGACGAGACACGCCTGGGCCCACCGGCGCGCCACCGCCGCCTGGGCCTGCCGGCGCGCCGCGCCGTGCTCGTCCACCGCCGCAGCCTCGCGGTGACGTCGCTGCTCGTCGCGCTGGCGCTCGTGGTCTCGACCCTCAGCCTCCTCACCGGCGTCTACCAGCTGTCGGTGTCGGGTGCGGTGCAGGTGCTGCTGGGCGGCGGCGGCGACCTCGACCGGTTCATCGTGCTGGGCCAGCGCCTGCCGCGGGCCCTCGCCGCCCTGCTCGTGGGGGCGATGCTCGCCATCTCGGGCGCCGTCTTCCAGGGCCTGTCACGCAACCCGCTGGGCAGCCCCGACATCGTCGGCTTCACCACCGGGGCGAGCACCGGAGGGCTGCTCGTCATCCTCCTGGGCGCCACGTCGACGTCCGGGCTCGTCTCGGTGGGCACCACCCTGGGCGGGCTCGCCACCGCCGCCGTCGTCGTGCTGGTCGCGCTGCGCCGCGGGGCGGGCGGCGAGAGCCTCGTGCTCGCCGGCGTCGCCCTGTCGGAGATGCTGGCCGCCCTCAACGACTACCTGCTCGCCCGCGCCACGATCGAGGACGCCGAGGTCGCCAAGGCGTGGCAG
>JBHAES010000296.1:0-3689 GCA_041855725.1 Actinomycetota bacterium | reverse complement strand
TGTTCACCGGCACCGTCGCCGACAACCTCCGCCTCGCCGACCCCGACGCCGACGACGCGGCCCTGTGGCGGGCCCTCGAGGCCGCCAACCTCGCCGACGAGGTGCGGCTCATGCCCCACGGCCTCGACACCCAGGTGGGTGAGCAGGGGCTCGGCCTGTCGGGCGGGCAGGCGCAGCGGGTGTCGCTCGCCCGGGCGGTGCTCGCCGACCGGGAGCTGCTGCTGCTCGACGAGCCGACCAGCCAGGTCGACCTCGCCAGCGAGGCGGCGATCGTCGACGCGATCGCGCGCCTCGGCGAGGGCCGTACGGTGGTGACCGTGTCGCACCGGGCGGGGGCCCTCGTCGGCGCCGACCGGGTCGTCCGTGTCGCCGACGGCGGCGTGACCGAGCAGGAGGGTCCCCGGTGACCGGCCGGAGCCGGCGCGCGCTCGTGGGCTGGGTGCTGCAGGTCACGCGTCCGGTGCTGGCGCCGTTGGCCCTGTCGACGCTGTGCCGGATCGCCGACCAGCTGCTCGGCGTGACGATCTTCGCCCTCGGCGCCGGGGCCGTCGTGGGGGTCGCCACCCAGGCGGCGGGCCGGCTGCCGCTCGGCACCCTCGTGGGCCTGCTGGTGGCGGCCTGCCTGCTGAAGGCGCTGCTGCGCTACGGGGAGCACTTCCTCGGCCACCTCGTGGCGTTCAAGGCGCTCGAGCTGCTGCGGGCCGAGATCTTCCACGCCCTGGTGCCACGGGCACCACGGGTGATGCTGGGGGAGCGGTCGGGCGAGCTCATGACCCGCGCCACCAAGGACGTCGACCGCATCGAGATCTTCTTCGCCCACACGCTCGCGCCGGTGGTGAGCGCCGTGGTGGTGCCCCTCGTGGTGCTCGTGACGATCGGGGTCACCACGTCGTGGCCGGTCGCGGCGGCCGCAGCCCCGTTCCTGCTCGCCGCGCTCGTGGTGGTGCCCCTGCTGGGCCACCGCTCGTCGCTGGCCGCCTCCCGCCGCGGCGCCGCCACGCGGGCCCGGCTCGCCCACCACGTCACCGACACCCTCCAGGGCATGCGCGAGGTCGTCGGCTACGGCCGCTCTGCGGAACGGCTCGCCGAGACCGACGCGTTCGGCGCCTCGGTCGCCCGCGACGCCCGCCCGCCGGGCTGGTGGGCCTCCGTACGCCGCTGCGCCGACCAGATGCTGCTGCTGGCCGCCGCCATCGGCATGGTGTGCGTCGGGCTGGAGGAGTCACGCTCCGGCGGGATCGACCTGGTCGGCCTCGCGGCGAGCATCGCCGCCGTGGTGCGGCTCACCGAACCGGTCCGGTCGGTCGAAGAGCTCGCGGCAGCGGCGGGCGCCTCGCTGGCGTCGCTGGAGCGGGTGTGGGCCACGGTGCACGGGCCCGTCCTCGTCCCCGACGGCGCCGACGACCTGCCCCCGGCGACCGGACCTGGCCGCGAGGTGCGGTGGCACGAGGTCACGTACGCCTACCCGGGTGCGCCCCGCCCGGCCCTGGCGGACGTGTCGGTGACGGCCCCGGCCGGCCGCTGGACCTGCCTCGTGGGCGCCTCCGGGTCGGGCAAGTCGACCCTGGCCGACCTGGCGCTCCGGTTCGACGACCCGGCCTCGGGCACGGTCACCGTCGACGGCACCGACCTGCGCCGCCTGCGGACCGACGCGCTGCGGCGCGAGGTCGCCCTGGTGACCCAGCGCCCCTACCTGATGCGCGGCACCGTGGCCGAGAACCTGCGCCTCGCCGCCCCCGACGCCTCCGACGCCGACCTGGCCGACGCCTGCCGGGTGGCCGCGGTCCACGACGACGTCGCCGCCCTCCCTGACGGCTACGGCACGATGGTCGGCGAGCAGGGCGCCACCCTCTCGGGCGGGCAGGCCCAGCGGCTCGCCCTCGCCCGCATGCTGCTGGCCCGGCCCCGCGTGCTCGTGCTCGACGAGTTCACCGCCCACCTCGACCCGGACCTCGCCGCACACGTCCGCGCCAGCGTCCGCGAGCACCTGCCGCAGGCGACGATCGTGGAGGTGAGCCACCGCATCGGCGCCTTGGCAGGCGTCGACCAGGTGGTGGTGCTCGACGCCGGCCGGGTCGTCCAGGCCGGCGCCCCGGCCGAGCTCCTCGCCGCCGACGGCCCGCTGCGTCGCCTCGCCGCCCGGGAGCCCTCGGCCGCGCCGGCCGCCTCGCGCTCCCAGCTGTAGCCTCGCGGGCCGCCGGATGGTGCGAGGGGGAGCGGGTCGCCGGGACGCAGCCGTCCAGGGACCGCCACCAGGGTTGGTGTCGGGGGCCTCGACGGGTGGGTACCCGGGATCGGGGGGCAGAGCCTCACGGTCCGCGGACGGTGGCGTTATCGTGGCGAGGTGACCGACGAGACCGATACCGACACCCCGTCCCCGCCCCGCAGGAGGCTGCGCGTGGTGCAGGTGACCGACAACTACGGTCCCGGCCGCAACGGTCAGATGTACGCGGTGCAACAGCTCGAGGGCACCCTGCTCGCCGCGGGGCACGAGGTGATCCTGGCGGCGCCGAAGACGAAGGGCCCCAACCCGTACGCCGGCCACCCGCGACGCACCGAGGTGCGGTTCCCGTCGGTGAAGGTGATCGGGGTGCCGGCGCGGGTCGCCACCGGGCTCAAGCACGAGCGCCGGTTCCGGCGGATCCTAGAGTTGAAGCCCGACATCGTGCACGTGCACGGGCTGGGTCCGCTCGGGCTCCTCGCCACGCTCGCCGCCAAGCGGGCCAAGGTGCCGCTCGTGGTCACCTGGCACACCGACTTCGACGCCTACGCCGAGCACTACCAGGCGGTCACGCCGGTGCTGGCCGTCGCCCACCGGGTGTGGCGGATGGCGACCGAGGGCGGGGTCGATCGCGACCAGAACCGCGCCGGCCGGGCCCGTACGGCCGACCGAGGCCGCATGGTGTCGGAGCTGCTCGGCGCGGCCGCCGCCATGCTGGGCGTGGCCACGGTGGTCACCACCCCCTCCGAGAAGGCCCGGCGCCGGGCGCTGCGGCTCAACCCCGACGCCAACGTCCGGTCGCTGCCCAACGGGGTCGACCCGCTGCCCGACGCGCCCAACCAGGCGGTGCGGCGGTTCGACGGGGTCCGGTTCGTGTACGTGGGCCGCATCTCGCCCGAGAAGGGCGTGCTCACCGTGGTGAAGGCGTTCAAGATCGTCAACCGGCTGGTGCCGGCCACCGAGCTCATGATCGTGGGGGCGTGGAAGCGCGACCCGCAGATGCGGGCCCGCCTCACCCGGCTGAAGACCCGCCAGAAGGGCCTCAACCTGGTGGGGGAGGTCGATCGGTCGATGCTCAAGCCCTACTACGCCTCGGCCGACGTGTTCTGCTTCGGCTCCACCACCGACACCCAGGCCCTGGTGCTGCACGAGGCCGCCTACGAGGGCCTCGCGTTCGTCTCGTGCGACCCCGAGCTCGACCTCGTGATCCGTCCCGGCGTCAACGGCGAGTTCTGCGACCCGACGCCCGACGCCGTGGCCGGCGCCATGCTGCGCATGATCGACAAGGTGCACGACCGGGCGTGGCGGGAGCGCGCCGCCGAGACGAGCCGTACGTTGGCGGCCCGCTACCCGGTCGCAGGGCAGAACGAGCAGATGCTGCAGCTCTACGACGAGATCGCCGCCGCCGACCCCGTACGCGCCCACTGACGATCCCGCACGCCGACGAACGCCCACGACCCGGTGCAGG
>JBHAES010000295.1:0-4398 GCA_041855725.1 Actinomycetota bacterium | reverse complement strand
CCGGCGAGCAGGGCGGCACGACCCGCTGCGTCCGTCCCGCGTCACGGGCTGGAGCCGGTCGCGGCCCACGCCTCGGGCGTACCACCCATCCTCTTGAGTACAAGTAACAGCTTGTGTAACGTTGTGCATGCCCTGCCGTCAGCCACCGGAAGGCCCGCGATGCGTCACGTCCCCCAAGCCCAAGCCCCCGGTCTCGACCTCGCGCTGCGCGCGCTGGCCGACGGCAACCGGCGGGCGATCCTGGCGGTGATCCGCTCGGCGCCGCAGCCGGTCGGCGGCATCGCCGAGGCCGTGGGCCTGTCGCAGCAGGCCACCTCGCACCACCTCGCCGTGCTGCGCCGCGCGGGGCTGGTCGCGAGCACCCGCCAGGCGACCCGGCACCTGTTCGTGGTCGACACCGACGGGTTCGCCGCGGTGCGCTCGTACCTCGACGACTTCTGGCCCACCCGGCTGGCCGCGCTCAAGCAGGCGGTCGAGGCGGCGTCCGGCACCGCCCCGGCAGGCCCAGCGGCCTGCCCGGACGGCGTGCTCCCGGCCGCCGGTGCCGACGGGACCCGCCATGGCTGAGTTCACCGCCGCCATCGAGGTGGCCGCCCCGCCCGAGGTGGTGCACGCGTTCCTGACCACCGAGGCGGGCCTCACCGCCTGGCTGGGGCAGCACGCCGAGGTCGACCCGCGGCCCGGGGGCCGGTTCGCCGTCGACATCGCGGGCCACCTGGTCCGAGGCCGCTACCTCCACGTCGAGCCGACGCGGGTGGTCGTGTCGTGGGGCTTCGCAGGCAGCGACGAGCTGCCCCAGGGAGCGTCGACGGTCGAGTTCCGGCTCGTCCCCACCCCCGGCGGCACCCGCGTGGAGCTGACGCACGCGGACCTGCCCGACCCCGCGGTCGAGGGCCACGCCGACGGCTGGGGCCACTTCCTGCCCCGCCTCGCCGCCGCCGGCTCCGGTGACGACCCCGGTCTCGACCGCTGGCGCCCGCTCCGCGAGCGCTGAGCCCTCAGCCACCCCCGGCCACCACGGTGGCACCCCGATCACTCGCTGACCGCCGGCCGCGGCCGGCAGACAAGGAGGCCCCATGCCCGCCACGCCCGTCTCGGCGCTCGACGTCGTCACCGCCTACCACCGCTGCTGGACCGGAGGTGACATCGACGCCGCCATGGCGCTCGTCGCCGACGACATCACCTGCCGGGCACCCGGCATCGACCTCGCCGGCAAGGCCGCCTACCGCAGCTTCCTGGCCGGGTTCGCGCCGCGGCTCACCGGCGTGGTCGACATCGCCGCCTTTGCCGACGGGGAGCGGGTCGCCCTCTTCTGGTACCCGCAGACCGCCGTCGTGGCCACCGCCCCCGCTGCCGAGTGCTTCACCGTGCGGGCGGGTGTCATCGTCGACAGCGTGCTGGTGTTCGACCGCCTGTCGTTTCGGCCCGAGGGCGCCTGATGGCGGCGCGACCCCGGTCGGCCCCGCCGGACCAGGCGGCGCTCGTGGCGCGGGTCCGGACGCTGCTCGTCGACCGCACGGTGCGCGAGGTGTCGATGTTCGGCGGCAGGGCGTTGCTCGTCGACGGGGTGATGCTGTGCAGCGTCGGCCGCGGCGGCGACCTGCTCGCCCGCGTCGGCCCCGACGCGGCCGCCCGGCTGCTGGCCGAACCCGGTGCGAGCCCCGCCGAGATGGGAGCCGGTCGGGCCATGGGGCCGGGCTGGGTCACGGTCGCCCGCGACGCCCTCGCCACCGACGACTCCCTGCGGGCCTGGGTCGATGCCTGCCTCGCCCACCACCGGACGAAGACCTGACGCGTCCGGCGGCGGGACGGGTACCGTGGGGCCGCACCCCCGTCCAAGAAGCGAGGAGTCCATGCCCGAGGGTCACCACATCCACCGGCTCGCCCGGGACCTGTCGGCCGCGTACGCGGGGCTGGCGCCCTACGTGTCGAGCCCGCAGGGCCGGTTCGCCGACGCGGCCGCGCTGCTCGACCGCACCCGGTTCGAGCGGTCGTGGGCCGTCGGCAAGCACCTGTTCGTCGGCTGGGAGCACGACCGGGTGGTGCACGTGCACCTGGGCCTCATCGGCAAGCTGCGCCCCTACCCGTGGCCCGGCGGGCCGGGTCAGGTGCGGCTGCGGGTCGGGCTGCCGGACCGTGGCACCCACGACCTCACCGGCCCGCAGACGTGCCGGCTGGTGACCCCCGCCGAGGTGGCCGAGGTCACCGCTGCGTCGGGGCCCGACCCGCTCGACCCGGCCGCCGACCCGGAGCGGGCGTGGACGAGGGTGCACCGCTCCAGGCGCAGCATCGCCGCGCTGCTCATGGACCAGACGATGTTCGCCGGCGTCGGCAACATCTACCGCGCCGAGGTGCTCTACCGCGCCCGGCTGCACCCCCGCACCGAGGGCACCCGCATCACCCGGCGCACCTTCGACGCCATCTGGGCCGACCTCGTCGAGCTCATGCCGCTCGGCGTCCGCGACGACTCCATCGACACCGTCCGGCCCGAGCACACCCCCGAGGCGATGGGCCGCCCGCCCCGGGTCGACCGCCACGGCGGCGAGGTGTACGTGTACCGCCGCCACGACCAGCGGTGCCTCGTCTGCGACGGCCCCGTCCGCAAGGAGGACGTCGCCGGCCGCAACCTCTACTGGTGCCCGCGCTGCCAGCGCCGCCGCAGCTGACCCGCTGGCACGGCGTCCGGGGCAAGTCCCGACAACCCCGTCACGGACGCGGCACGCCGCCTAGGTTGGCGCCATGAGCAGCCTGCCCGGACCCCGTACGTTCGCCTGCCCCGCCGCCACGGGCGCCGCCTACGACCACGGCGCCCACGTCGTGGCGTGGACGCCGACCGGCCACGAGCCGGTGCTGTGGCTGAGCGGCAGCACCAGGCTCGACGACACCGCCCCCGTCCGTGGCGGCGTACCGGTCTGCTGGCCGTGGTTCGGCCCGGGCCGGACCAAGGACCTGGCCCCCGCCCACGGGTTCGCCCGCATCGCCCCGTGGACCTGGCAGGGGGCCACCGAGACCGACGAGGCGGTCACCGCCACCTGGACCCTCACCAGCGACCAGGCCACCCACGAGGCCTTCCCGCACCCGTACGCCGCCGTCTTCCGCGCCACCTTCGGGCAGGTGCTGGAGCTGTCGCTCACGGTCGAGAACACCGGCGCCGACGAGCTGTCGTACGAGGCGGCGCTCCACACCTACCTGGCGGTCGGCGACATCCGTCAGGTACGGGTGGCCGGCCTCGACGGCGCCACCTACCTCGACAAGGCCCCGGGCGGGGGACCGGACCCGGTCACCCAGCACGGCGACGTCACGTTCACCGCCGAGACCGACCGGGTCTACGACGCCACCGGCCCCGTCCGGGTGGTCGACCCGGTCGGCGGGCGCACCCTCACCGTCGAGACCGACGGGGCCGCCAACCTCGTGGTCTGGAACCCGTGGGTCGCCAAGAGCGCCGCCATGCCCGACTTCGGCGACGACGAGTGGCCCGGCATGCTCTGCGTCGAGGGTGCGAACGTCCTCGACCACGCCGTGGTGCTCGCCCCCGGGGCGACCCACGCCCTGACCTACCGGCTGCAGGTGGCGCGGGACTGACCACGGCGGGCCGCTCTCGCCGCCTCGACCGAGACGTCCGTACGATCCGGTCGGGACGACCTGGAGGAGGACCCGATGACCCGCAGCCCCCGGTGGACGCCGTGCGGCACCGGTCGCGACGGCTCCCACCGTGCCCGGACGAGGATCGGCGGGGCCCGTGGCCGGTGACGCGTCGGTCGGGCTGGCGTGGGGCGGCACCGTGCTCACGGTCGGTGCCCGCGGACGGGCACGCCTCGGCGCCACCGGGCCCGCGGTCGCCGTGGCTCCGCCCGGCCCCGGCTGGGGGGAGCCGCGGCTCGAGTCGTACGAGGGCGAGGCGACGCTGACCTGGAGCGGGCCCGCCGGCCGCTTCGTCGTCCGCCACCACGTGGGCGACGACGTGTGGAGCGTGCGGGCCACCGTCACCCGCGCGGTCCCGGGCGGCGAGCCGCGGCCGTGCCGGCTCGGGGTCGAGCCCGGCGACGGGTCGGCCTGGGTGTGGGCGGCCGGCCAGGCGGGGCTCGTCGTGCTCGCCGACGACCCGGCGCGGCCCGTCGTCCTGCGGCTGCGGCGGGGCCGGCTGGACGCCGACTCGTACGCGTGGTCACCACCCGCCGCCGCCGACGGCGTCGTCGAGCTGAGCGGCGAGCGGCACGACGGGTGGGACCGGGTGCCGGGGCTGCTGCCCGGGTGGCTGCCTCGGCTCACGCGCCGCGTCGGGGACGACGTGGAGCTGGCGCTGCCCGACGACGTGGTCTCAGGCCCGGGCGTCACGGTCGGCCCTGACGGCACGGCGGTGGTCGGCGGGGTGGGCGCCGTCGACGTCCGGGTCGTGGG
>JBHAES010000294.1:0-6858 GCA_041855725.1 Actinomycetota bacterium | reverse complement strand
GCGTCGCCGCGACCGATCGATGCCCGCTACCACCAGGGCAGCATCGCGCAGGCGGCGTCGACCCGGTCCACTCGGGCGCACCGGCGGGCAGCCGCGCACCTCGTCAGGCACGTCGCAGCACCCCACCCAGGGGTCGCGGCCTGTCGCCCCTCAGCCTCCGAAGGCGTGCGCCTCGTCCTGGCCGAACTGGTCGAACGTCACCACGCACTGCTGGCACGCCCGCGCGGGGCGCCCGGGCGGCGGCTGCTGCCGGACCACGATCGAGTTCGGGGCGATCTGGGGGGTGTCGTCCAGCACCTGCGCGAGCACCCCGATGTTGGCGCACTGGAACCGGTCCCAGTCGGCGAAGGGCTCGCCGGCGTACGAGGCGTCGAGCCAGCGGCCGTACCAGTCGGTGAACGACGCGTCGGTACGCGTGGGCGCCTCGCCGTCGCAACGGTCGACCCACACCCCGTCGGGGCGCAGCAGCCACCGGATGCCGCAGCCGGCGTGGGCGAGCACCAGGTCGCCGTCGGCGATCACGGGCGGCACCACGCCGTAGCCGGGGCCGGCCCCGCCGCCGGCCACCTCGGTCATGAAGCGTACGTAGTCGGCGGGCAGCCGCTCGGGTGGCACCACCCGGGCCACCGCCGCCAGCGGCAGCGGCGGGGCGAGCCGCCCCTGGTGGTGGCGCCAGCCGCCCCACCCGGCGCTCCCGGAGGGGTGGTCGCTGCGGTGGCGGCCGATGTCGTCGAGGGCCCGCTGCAGCGAGTCGCGTTCCAGCCGGGCCGGCGCCAGCGGTATGAGCACGCTGATCTCGCGCAGCATCGTCATGGCGCCCTCGGGCTCGGGCTGCAGCGCGGCGATCGGCCCCAGCGCCGGCGGCCAGTCGCCACCGTGCACCTTCACCTCGGGTGTGACGCCGCTGGTCGTGCGACCGGCGTAGCACGACAGCAGCACCACGTCGGGGCCGGCCAGGACGGGCAGCCCACCGGCGGCGACCACCGCCTCCGACATCGTGAGGCCGTGGAGCTCGTCGCGGGCAGCCGCGACCCGGGCGGGCACCTCGGCGTCGGGGCCGAACCCCAGGCACCGGTCGACCCCCTCCGTCACCAGCCGGAACGGCCGCCCCGCGACCTCGACCTGAGTCGAGGTCACCCGGTCGTCCGCCGGACGGCCCGCCACCCGTGCGAGCCCGGCCGCCGCCAGCACGTCGAGCAGCGTGCAGACCCACAGGCACGACCCCTCGATCACGGCCCCCGCCGGGTCGGCGTGGTAGCCGGACATCGACGCGAAGCTCGGCGTCCGCCCGAACGGACCACCCCACACGCGGTAGAACAGGCTCACCGCGTGGAGCCGGCCCATGTCCTGCACGCCGCCGATCTCGGTGCTGATGCAGATGCCGGTGTCGCCGAGCCGTACGACGTCGCCGTCGATCACGCTCCCCGGCACGTGCTCGGCGATGCGCTCCCTCAGCAGCCGGTCCAGGTCGATCTTCTGGCCACGGGCCACGTTCCACTCCTCACACGTGATGGCGACACGGTCGGACCTCCCGCAGCCTACCGCCGCCACGTGGCAGGCTAGGGGGCACAGAGCGGTCGCAGACGTCGGCTTGGGGACGACGTCGGACCACGGGGACGGCGAGTGTGGCAGGGGAAGGCACCACTCGCCGTCCCCCTTCTGTTCCCGCCGCCGTCCCGTTCAGACGAAGTAGCCGGCCACGTCGCTCACCACCGACACCGGAGCGTGCTGCGAGTTGGCGAGGGTGTAGCCGCCGGCGCCGAGGCGTACGAAGACGAGGTTGGGCACCGTGAGCCCTCCCACCCAGTTGAGGTTCGACACGACGGGCCGGGCGGTGCCGGACGGGTGGACGGTGAGGAACCCGGGGGCGGAGGTGTCGGTGACGGTCACGTTGGTGACGACGCCGCTGGCCGTCGCCGGGACGGCGGTGCCCGCCACCGGGACGTCGACCGACCCGCTGGCCGCGACCTTGCCGGCCGCCGTCCGGGTGTCGAGGAACCGGGTGGGGGTGAGCGGCACGAACGCGCCCTTGGCGGTGGGCGCCGTGGCCCCGCCGACGACGTAGCCGGCCAGGTCGACGATCACGTCGACGGCGCCGTGCGCTGAGGCCCGTACCTTGATGGCGCCCCCGCCGACCTTGACGGCCACGAGGTTGGGCCGGACCTCGCCGGCAGCGTAGTTGAGGTTGGAGGCCAATGGCAGGTCACCGTCGGCCGGGTAGACGGTGAGGAAGCCGGCGCCGGCAGGGTCGACGGCGGTGACGTTGACGATCACGGCGGTCGCGTCGCCGGGCACCGTGACGCCGCCGTGCCGCCCGGTCACGTCGACGGTGAGGTCGCCGCCGGCACCGACCCGGCCCGCGAGAGGGCCGGAGCGGGTGTCGGCGAGCCGGGTGGGGGTGACGGGTACGAAGGTGCCGCTCTCGGTGGGGGTGCCGCCCACGTAGAAGCCCTGCACGTCGGCCAGCAGGTCGGACGTGCCGACCGACCGGTTGACGAGGTTCACCTTGCCGCCGGCGCCGAGCGGCACGACGACGAGGTTGGGCACGGTCTGCCCAGCCGAGAAGTTGAGGTTCGACGCCAGCGGCCGCTCGGTGCCGGCCGGCCACGCGGTGACGAAGCCGGGCGACGCCGGGTCGACGACGGTCACGTTCATGACGACGGCGGACGCGTCGGCCGGCACGCCGCCGCGGCCGCCCACCTGCAGGGTCACCGTGCCGTCGGCGGGCACCCGGGTCGAGCCGCCGAGCCCGCTGCGGGTGTCGAGGATACGGGCCGGCTCGACGCCCCGGAACGTGCCGGGCACGGCCGCGGTGACCGGGCCGAACGCCGGCGACGTGGCGGTCACGGTGACCGGCTGGGCACCGTAGGCGGTGGCGGTCGCGGTGACGGTGAGGGTGGCGCCGAGGTCGGCGGCGGTGGTGGTGTAGGTGGCGGCGGTGGCGCCGGCGATGGGGGCGCCGTTACGCAGCCACTGGTAGGTGATCGAGGCCGAGGCGGGTGTCCAGGTCGTCGCCGCCCGCAGCTGGCTGTGGGTGGTGGGGATGCCGTCGATGGTGACCTGCCCCGTGTGGGCGTACGGGTTGACGTTGGCCGTGAGGTTCACCGAGCGGGGGTTGGTGACGATGCCTGGCGTGGCGCGACCCGTGAGCTCGGCGGCGACCTGCGTCGGCGTCCAGTCGGGGTGCTCGGCGACGATCATGGCTGCGATCCCCACCACGTGGGGGGCGGCCATCGACGTGCCCGAGTCGAGCACGTACGACGTGGCGGAGGTGTAGCCGGCCGACCGGATCCGCTCCCCCGGCGCGTGGAGGTCGACGCAGTCGCCGTAGTTGCTGAAGCTCGCCGCCGCGCCGGCCGCGTTGACCGCGGCCACGGTGACCACGCTCGGCATGAGCGCGGGCGTGATCGTGCACGCGTCGACGGTCCGGTTGCCGGCGGCCGCCACCACGGTGACGCCGCTGTCGATGACGCTCTGGATCGCGGCCTGGAACTCGGGGTAGACGCCGCGGCCGCTGAGGCTGAGGTTCGCCACGCCGGGGCGACCGCTGGCGGCGTGGTGCCGCTTCACGTACTCGAGGGCCTCGATGGTGTCGTCGGTCCAGCCGTCGCCGTGGCAGTTGAAGATGCGCAGCGGCACGATGGTCACGCCCTTGGCGACCCCCGTGGTGCGGCCGGCGACGATGCCGGACACGTGGGTGCCGTGGCCCGTGCAGTCGGTGACGTCGGCGGCGTCGTACGGCAGGTCGGGGTCCCGGTTGGGAGAGGCGGCGGGCTCGTGGTCGGTGAAGTTCTGGCCGGCCTCGACGGTGATGCCCTGGAACTCGGTGTGGGCGCGGTTGATGCCGGAGTCGATCACGTAGACGACCGTGCCGGCGCCGTCGTTGGGGTAGGTGTAGCGGCCGTCACGCTGCCAGGACCGCTGGTCGAGCACGTCGAGGTTCCAGTCGGGGCCCACCTGGGTGGCCTGAGCCGTGATCGGCTGCCGCTTGGTGACGCTCGCCACCAGGGGGTTGCGGGCCAGGCTGGTGGCCGTGGTGGCGGGCACCTTCATCACGTAGCCCTGGAACACGTGCTCGAGGGTGGTGACCTCGCCCTGGGCGCCACCGGTGAGGCCGGCCTTCACGTCGGCCGCCTTCACACCGTCCTTGAGCCGCACCACGTAGCTGTCGACCTCGTCGGGCGCCGCCTGCGCCGTCGGGACCAGGCCGGCGACGAGACCGACGACGACGAGCGCTGTGACGACAGCGCGACGCATCACGCGCACGGGGGGACCACCCTTCAGTCGAGAACCGGGACCACGGCGGACCCGGACTTGCGCACCCGAACCGGAGGCGACCCGATCTGCGCGCAGGCCGGGTCGGTCGGTCGGAGTCCGTGCGGACCCGACCATCGTTGGATCGGCGCCCCACCTGTGCAAGCGCGCATGAAGATGCCCTCATCTTCACGCCCCGTACGGGCCGGCCAAGCCAGGCAGGCTCCGCCAATCTAGCAGCGCAGGCTGTCACGGCGGGCCCGCCCATCGCACCCTGTCGCACCGGGAAACCGGAGACGTCCGCGTACGGGGAGCACGAGCCCCGGACGGCCCGCGACACCGGACACCGGACGGAGCCCGGCTGCTGGTGCGTCGGCTCAGACCCGCGTCACGCGCAGGGTGACGATCTGGAACGGCCGCAGCTCGAGCCTCACCCCGCCCTCGACGGGCACCGCCTCGGCGAGGGTCTCGGTCTCGCCGTCGGGGCGCTCCAGCAGGTTGACGACGCTGGTGCCGCCGGCGTCGAACCCGTAGGTGACGGTGGTGGTGGCCCGCCCGCCCAGCGACTCGTACAGCCGGACGATCACGTCGCCGGACCGGTCGTGGGCGAGCTTCACGCTCGACACCACCACCTGCGGGTTGGAGCAGGTGACCACCGGCTGCCACCCGGGCCCTGGGACCGGGCGGGGTGGCAGCGCCTTGGCGTAGCCGCCGCGGGTGGCGTCGGCGATGGTGGCGCCGGCGAGCAGCGACACGTGGAAGGTGTGCTCGCCCTCGTCGGCCCGCGGGTCGGGGTAGAGGGGGCCGCGCACCAGCGACAGCCGTACGGTCGTGGGCTCGGCGCCGCGGCCCCCGTCGGCCGAGCCGGTCGGCTTGGCGACGTCGTGGCCGTAGGTGCCCTGGTTGACGACGGCGACCCCGTAGCCGCCCTCGCCCACGTGCACCCACCGCTGCGCGGCGGTCTCGAACATGGCGGCGTCCCACGACGTGTTGGCGTGGGTGGGCCGCTCCACGAAGCCGTACTGGATCTCGGAGGTGTAGCCGCGGGCGTGGAGGTCGAGGGGGAACGCGAGCTTGAGCAGCCGCTCCCGCTCGTGCCAGTCGACGTCGACCTGGACGTCGAGCCGCGGCTCGTCGGCGGCGAGGCTGAGCCGGGTGGTGGCGGTCGAGGAGTCGAACCGGCGGCGTACGACCACCGTGGTGCCGTCGACCTGCACCCCGTCGTGGTCGACGAGGTCGGTGACGGTGTTGCGGTAGAAGGACTCGATGTCCCACGCCTCGTACTGGTTGGGGTGGTCGGGGTGCAGCTGCAGCAGCGCGCCGCGCGCCCCCTCGGGCAGCAGCTGCCGCTGGGCCGTGTGGTCGTAGAGCGACCGTACGGTGCCGTCGGGGCCGACGACCACCCGCAGCAGGCCGTTGTCGAGCACGACGTCGCCGCCCTCGGGGCGGACCTGCACCTCGCCGGCCGTCTCCGTCGGCGCGGCCGCCCCGAACGCGGGCACTCCCCGCTGCGGGAACGGCGACGCGTTGGCCACCGCCTCGCCGCCGCCTGGCGTGGTGCCCCCGACCGCGGCGAGCGCGTCGGCGATCAGCGCCTCGAGCCGCTGCCGCAGCACCTCGTAGGACTCGTGGGCCTCGCGGTGCACCCAGCGGATCGAGCTGCCCGGCAGGATGTCGTGGAACTGGAGCAGCAGCGCCTCGCGCCACAGGTCGTCGAGCTCGTCGTGGGGGTAGGCGTACGACGGGTCGCGCAGCGCAGCGGTGGTGCACCACAGCTCGGCCTCGACGAGCAGGTGCTCGGTGCGCCGGTTGCCCTGCTTGGTCGCCACGTGGGTGGTGTAGGTGCCCCGGTGGAACTCCAGGTACATCTCCCCCACCCACACCGGCGCGTGCGGGTACTCGGCGAGCGCGGTCTCGAAGAACCGCTGCGGCTTCTCGACCACCACCTTGGGCGACCCGTCGAGGTCGGCGAGCCGCCGCGCCCGCTCGAGCATCTCGCGGGTGGGGCCGCCGCCCCCGTCGCCCCAGCCGAACGCCATCATGGTGTGGTTGGCCGGGCCGGCGTCCTTGAACGTGTTGCGCGACCGGTGCACCTCGGCGGCGCTGACGGTGGCGTTGTAGGTGTCGGACGGCGGGAAGTGGGTGAAGATGCGGGTGCCGTCGATGCCCTCCCACCAGAAGGTGTGGTGGGGGAACACGTTGGTCTTGTTCCACGACATCTTCTGGCTCATGAAGAACCGGGCCTCGGCGAGGCGGCAGATCTGCGGCAGCGCCGCCGAGTAGCCGAACGTGTCGGGCAGCCACACCTCGTCGACCTTGAGGCCGAGCTCGTCCTCGACCAGGTGCTTGCCGTAGAGGAACTGCCGGGCCATCGCCTCACCGCTGGGGAGGTTGCCGTCGGGCTCGACCCACATGCCCGAGATCGGCGCCCACGTGCCGTTGCGGGCCGCCTGCTTCATGCGCTCCCACACCGCCGGGTAGCGGTCGCGCATCCACGCGTACTGCACCTGCTGGCTGCACGCGAACACCAGCTCGGGGTACTCCTCGGCGAGCAGCGTGGCGCTGCTGAACGTACGGGCGCACTTGCGCACCGTCTCGCGGATC
>JBHAES010000293.1:0-9339 GCA_041855725.1 Actinomycetota bacterium | reverse complement strand
CTGGCTGCGGGGGCGTGCGCGTTCCGGGTGTCGGGGGTGTTCCTTGTGGGCGCGCTCGGCGTGCTGGCGCTCACCACGCCCGCCGGGCGAGGCCGCCGCGACCTGGCGCGCCGCGTCCGCCGGCTGCCGTGGCTGGTGCTGCCCGCGCTCGTCGTGGCCGCGTACGCCGCCTACCTGCGGGTCACCAAGGGCAGTTGGACGGCGTGGTACTCGGCGCAGGCGGCCGGCTGGCAGCGTACGCTCACGTGGCCGTGGGACTCGATCCGCCACACCATCCCGGCCATCGTGCCCGGCGCCTACCCCGACCATCCCGGCTGGGCGACGATCTTCCGCTTCGAGGTGGTGTCGCTCGTGGTGGGGATCGTGGTGACCGTGGTGTGCCTGGTGCGCCAGCGGTGGGGCGAGGCGTCGTGGGTGGGCGTGCAGGTGCTGGCGTTCAGCACCTCGTACTGGCTGATGTCGGTGAACCGGGCCGTGCTGCTGTGGTTCCCGGTGTGGGTGCTGATCGGCGAGGTGGCGACCGGCGGCCGGACGCAGCGGTCGCGCCGGTGGCGGTGGGCGGGGCTGGCGGTGTACCTCGCGGTCAGCGGGCTCGTCATGGTCTGGTGGGCGATGACGTTCTACCAGGGCGGCTGGTCGAGCTGAGCCCCCGGTGCCGCCGCCGACGGGCGGGTGGGCACCGGAGCGGCTCGTGGCTTTGTGCCGGGTTAGAGTCAGCGGGTGACACAGCCTGAGGTGAACCGGGACTTCGTCCGTGAGCTGCAAGCGGCGAGCCAGCGGATGCTCCTGGAGGGTCGGCGGATGGAGGCAGTGCTCCAAGCGGCCGGCGGGTCGGCGGAGCATGCGCTGGTGAGCGTGCAGGTAGATGCCGGGGGTCGGTGACGACCATCAGATTCACTGACCAGGTAGCCGAGGCGACGGCGCAACAGCTCGTCCGGGCCGTGGTCGACACGTACGGTGCGGCGGTCGCACGCGCAGCTGGTGAGGTCGGTGCCGGCCACGATCCGTGACGCCGTCCACGTGATCGGCACCATCGTCGCTCTGTACAAGGAGATCGTCACCGACCTGATCAAGGAGGGTATCTCCTGGCTGATCGCCAAGGGCATCGAGATGGCGGCTGCCGCGTTCCCCACCCTGGGCCTTCACCGGGATGGCAAGCATCAAGGTCGCCGGGATGCTGGGAGACCTGGCCACGTACTTCAAGATGCTCGGGGACCGAACGACCACCGCTGGCAAGATGCTGGGCCGCATCGCCGACGCGATCAAGAAGGCAGCCGAGTGCTATGCGAAGGTCCAAGAGAAGGCCAGCATCATCGCGCAGACCTTCACCGACACCGTCGCGTACGCTGAAGACAGCCCTGCAGCCGGGAACCCCGCCTCGTCGATCAAAGAGTGCTGATCGCCCGGGCGCCGGTGCGTCAGCGGTAGCGGCCTCTGTCAGGCTCGACAGCCGGATCGTCGAAGCGCTCACCGCCTGATCGCCCACGGGCCGCCCCACCCGCTGGGTGCCGGCAGCGGCGCCCGTGGGGCGTGCCGTGGCTCAGGTGCCGAGCACGCGGGTGCTGCGGAAGCCGCGGGCCGTCAGCCGTACCACGACGACCGCCGCGGCGACGGTGACGACGAGGACCCCGCCGAGGGCGGGCAGCACCAGGTCGGGCAGGAACATCACCGCCGGCATGACGAGCAGCGACGGGAGCACGGCGACGAGGCGGATCGGGCCGCCGTTCAACCCCGCCCTGCTGTCGAGCGAGGCCGGGTAGAGCAGCGCGCCGAAGAGGGTGGCCGCCGCCGACCACAGCCCCATCGACAGCGGCACCACCACCATGGCCACCACGAAGGTGCCCGTGACCGACACCGACGCCCCCACCGACCAGGCCGTCACGACGGCCGCGGCCACGCAGGAGACCAGCGCCGCGGCCCATGCCCCGGCTGTCAGCCAAAGCGCGGCGCCGAGGTAGGCGGCGAACAGCGACCGGCGCGGGATCGGACCGGCGAGCAGCACCTCGATGCCGCCCCCGCGCACGTCGTCAGCGATGACGCCGGGCAGGGTGAGGGTCGCGACCAGGGCCACCATCATGCCGAGCATCATCGGGGTGAGGGTGACGACGTACGAGGTGATGGGCAGCAGCGCGCCCGCGGCGTCGTGGACGGAGACGACCTGGTCGACGGTCGTCGGCAGCAGCCCGGGGGTCTTCGCCAGGGTCGTCAGCTCGGGAGAGCCGAGGAAGCCCATCGTGCCGCTCACCGCCCCGACGACGGCTGAGAGCGCGAGCGCGAGCGGGCCCTGCTGCACCCAGGCGCGGCGGGCGAAGGGGCGGACGCGGCGCAGGGTGCGGCGCAACGCCGAGCCGGCGTGGTCGGGGCGGGACCGGACGGTGAGGGTGGTCATGCGGTGGCCTCCAGGACGTCGAGGAGCGTGGCTTCGGTGACGGCGGCGGGGGTGTGGTCCGTACGCGGCCCCACCTCGACGAGGCGACGGCCCACCACCACGACGAAGCGATCGGCCAGCTCGAGCGCCTCGGGGATGCTGTGGGTCGAGTAGAGCAGGGTGCGCCGGGTGCCCCAGTCGGCGAGCAGGGCGCGGGTGCGGGCGGCGTGCACCGGGTCGAGGCCGGTGAGCGGCTCGTCGAGGACGACGAACTCCGGGTCGGTCATCGCCAGCCGGGCCAGGTCGACCCGCTGCCGCTGCCCCCGCGACAGCGACGACACCTTCCGGCTCAGGATCTCGGCCAGCTCGAAGCGTGCCACCAGCTGGTCGGCCGGGATCACCGTCGCCTGCGGGACGATGCCGGACAGGTCCTCCCAGAACCGCAGGTTCTCACGTACGGTCAACGCCCCCGCCAGCGCTGAGCGGTGCCCGAGGTAGCCGACCCGGGTGCGTACGGCCGCGCCGTCGGCCACCGTCTCGCCGAGCACCGTGCAGGTGCCGCGCAGCGGCGGGATGACGCCGCACAGGGTGCGCATCAGCGTCGTCTTGCCGGACCCGTTGCGGCCCAGCAGCGCCGTGACGCCGGGCCGCAGCGTCAGGTTCACGGGTCCGAGCACCTCGCTGGTGCCGTATCCGGCCACGAGGCCTGAGAGGGACGCCGTGACGTCGTGGCTCGTGCCGTCGTTCGGTGCGGTCATGTCACCTTCCTGGTCGTACGAGGGATCGCCGGGCGCCCGGTCGAGGGGCACGGCCCGGTGAGGGTCGGGGTCGGTCGGAGTCCGGCTCGCTCCGGCTGAGCCGGTCGAGTCGGGGGGTCGGTCAGGTCGAGCGGGCTGTCAGGGGACGAGTCGGCTGCCACGTGCCCAGTCGCGTCACCGCGTCCCGGTCGGGCGGTCAGGTGCTCGGCGCAGGCTGTCACCTCGAGCCGAGCTGCCGCCCTGCAGCCAGTGGGGAGTCGTTCGTGCGGTGATGGACGTAGGTAGTCGGGTCGCGTCCGGATCCCGCCGAGGACTCGGAGTCGGCGGGCGGTGCGCTGGTGCCGGTGAGCGGAGGACGGTCGGTCGGGGTTGGGTGCGTGGTCGAGGGCCCGCTCCGAGCACGCCCGGAGCCGGCGGCGGTCAGGGAGCGAGGTCGTGGTCGGGACCGGCGGTGGGGGTGCGAGCGGGACGGGGTCACGTGTCGGGTGGGTCGGTGCGGGGGCTCGGCATGATCACGGTGGTGTGGGGGCGGCGGGGGCGCCCGGGTGCGGGTTGGTGGGCGAGGAGCTGCTCCAGCGCGGTGGTGAGGGTGCGGGTGAAGGCGTCGAGCTCGGCGTCGGAGGCCCAGAACGACGCCTGGGCGAACGAGACCCGGTCGGCGGCCAGGTCGTGGGAGTTGTCGTCGAGGTAGTCGCCGAAGTCTTGGATCAGGCCGGAGACGAACACCGTGAACGCCGTGCGCAGCTGCTCGGCGCCCAGCGCCTGCACCTCCTCCGGGGTCGGGTTGGCGAACTCGGGGGCCAGCCGGTAGGTGCGCTCGCTCGCGCCCCGTACCCGTTGCTCGGTTGCCACCTCGATCAGCCCGTGGCGGGCGAGGTGGGCGACGTGGCGATAGAGGGTGGCGACGGGGATGTCGGGCAGCCGCTCGTGCAGCTGGTGCGTGGTCTGCTCGCCCCCCGCGACGAGCGACTGCACGATCCGGAGCCGGACCGGGTGAAGAAGCGCTGCTGCCGTGGTCATGACTCAATGCTATCACTATTGATACTAATATGGGTAGCGTGGTGGCGTACGGTGGCCCCACCCGCCTCGGCTCCGCCGGCCGTCCCGGACCCGGCAGGACCCTGGAGCCGACCGCCGAGTCGGCGCGGCCCATGGCGGGGTCCGCAGCAAGGCGCTGCCCACAGCCACGGCACAGGTCGGCGACACCGGCGAGACAGCCAGGCGCGTCAGTGTCACCGACGTGAGAGCCGTACGTACCCCCCGGTGGGTGACCGCTGCCCTTGTCGTCGTGATGGCTGCTGCCGGGGTCACCTATGCCCTCGGGATCCGGCTCGGCCTGGTGCACAGCTACTACGGACCCGCCGTCTACGCCATGGCCCACAGCTGGGAGGCGTTCGTGTGGGGCGCGGTCGACCCCTCGGCGTCGATCACGCTCGACAAGCTGCCACTCGCGTTCCAGGTGCAGGCGCTGTCGGTGCGGCTGCTCGGCTGGTCGCAGCCCGCGGTGCTGGTGCCGCAGGTGATCGAGGCGGTCGCCACGATCGGGCTGCTGTTCCTGACCGTACGACGCTGGGCCGGCCCGTACGCTGGCCTGCTCGCCTCGGCCGCGTACGCCACCACGCCGATCGTCGCGGCCCTCGCGCACGCCCAGATCGTCGACACCATGCTGGTGCTGGTGCTCGTCGCCGCCGCGTACGCGTGGACCCGGGCCATGAGCAGCGGCCGCCTCGGCTGGCTGCTGGGGTGCGCGGTGATCGTGTCGGTGGCGTTCCAGGTGAAGATGGTGCAGGCGTGGGGCGTGCTGCCGGCGCTCGGCCTCGCCTACCTGCTGCTCGCGCCCGGCACCTGGCGCCGCCGGATCGTGCGCACCGCCCTCGCCGGGGCGGTGGCGGTGAGCGCGTCGCTGCTGCCGCTGGTGATCGCCCAGCTCGTGCCGGCGTCGTCGCGGCCGTGGTTCGACGGGTCGCACGACAACTCCGTGTTCTCCATGGTCTTCGGCTACAACCTGTCGGCCCGCTACGCCGAGGGCGCCGGCCAGGCCCCCGGACGCGAGGGCGGCTGGCTCTACCTGCTCGGCCCCGACGTCGCCACCCAGGCCGGCTGGCTCTACCCGGCCGCGCTCATCGGGCTGGTCGGGGCGCTGTGGTGGCTGCGGCGCCGGCCGCGTACGGACCTGCTGCGCGCCGGGTTCGTGATGTGGGGCCTGTGGCTCGCCACGCACGCGGTGGCGTTCTCGCTGGGCCGGGTGGCGCACTCGTTCTACGTGGTCGCCATCGCGCCGGCGGTCGTGGCGCTCGCCGCCGGCGGCGCGGTGCTCGCCTGGCGGGCGCGGGCCGGGTCCTGGTGGGTGCTACCGGCGACGGTGGCCGCCACCGTGGCGTGGGCGGTGTGGCTCTCGCTGCAGTACCCCACCTTCATGCCGTGGCTCATCCCGCTCGTGCTCGGCCTGGGCAGCACCTCGGTGGCGCTGCTCGTCGGGCTCCGGTTCGTACGGTCCTCGCACCTCGCCGCCCTGGCCCTCGGGCTCGGCGTCGCCGCCACCCTCGTCGCCCCGGCGACCTGGGCCGCGTCGACCACCCAGCAGGGATGGAGCGGGTCCGCCATCGGCCCCGCCGCCGGGCCGGTCGCGTCGATGGGAGGCGGCCGCGGGCAGGCACCTGGCAGCGACGGTCGGACGCGGCCTGGGGCCATGCCGTCGGGTCAGCCGGGACCGGCGCCGACCGGCGCCCCCGTCCCGCCCGCACCGGGCCAGACGCCACCCATCGGCCAGGGGACCGCTCCCGGTGCCAGCGGGCAGACCGCGCCCGGGCGAACAACCCCGGGTCGGCGTACGACCTGGCCGCGTTCGGGTCCGGCACGTCCGGGTCGTACGTGTACGCCGGCGCCACCGTGCTGCCCATCGGCGGCTTCAGCGGCTCGGTCCCCAACGTCACCGTGGCGCAGCTGCAGGCGCTGGTCGAGTCCGGCGAGCTGCGCTACGTGGTGCTCGGCGGCGGTGGGGGCGGTCGAGGCGGCTCGGGTGGCACGGTCGCCGAGCTCCAGACGTGGGTGCAGCAGAGCTGCACCCAGGTCACCGACGCCCCCACGACGTCGCTGTACCGGTGCGGGTGAGAGGCTCGAGGACTGTCAGTGGGGCTCCGTAGCATCGGCGTATGCCTCGACCTCGTGCTGACCTACCGCGCGACCAGCCCACCGCACTCATGTTCCTTGATGAGAGCGGAACCGTCGCGGGAGACGCTGTGCTCGTGGTCGGCTGCTTGAAGCTTCCGAAGGCATCCGCGCTCCTTCGTCTCATGCAGCATCTTCGTGACAAGACACACTTCTATGGCGAGCTCCACTTCACCGGAATGACTCGTAGGTCGATGGGTCCTTACACGTCAGTCATCGATCTCGTTCCGGACGACGCCACGTTCGCAGCCTCCGTCGTAGACCGAAGGAAGGCAGATCCCGTCGCACGCTTCGGGAGCAGTTATGATGCGTATGCGAAGCTCGCGGCCCAGCTGATCATGGGAAACGTGTCCCCCGCAGAGGTAGTGACTGTGCTGGCAGACAACTACTCTGCCCCTGCTCACGTTGACTTCGAGGGATCTGTGAAGCGCGACGTCAACAGGCGACTCAGCCGGCTGGCCGTCGTCGACGTCTGCCGTCTCGACTCGAAGTCTTCTGACGCACTTCAGGTCACTGACATGCTGACCAGCTCGGTCGCCTTCCAGTATCGGCAGGTGGTCGGCACAGCGAAGCAGGGCACCGGTAAGTCCACGGTGGCCGAGCACGCCGCGGCCCGGTTCGGGGTCTCCACGGTCGCCGGTGGCGCAACCCTGCCGGACCTCAGCGTTCGGGAGTACGAACATACTCGACGGGAAACCATGCACCCCGCCGGCTATGACGAGACTGCAGCGGTGGTGGGAGTGTCGAGTGGCGGCGGACCCTTGAGGTCGCGCCGACGGCGCGCCAGAATGGATCGTGGCGAAGGCCACGGGCCTTTAGCCTAGAGTGTGGGGTCCTGCCGGCATGAACCGGTAAGACCCCACTTGCTCTGCCACTCAGTCCTCTCCGAGCACCTCCGTGGACCACGCGCGCCCGCCGTCGTCGGCGGGCGCCACGCCGTGGGGCGTAGGGCGCCAACCCGCGCCCGTACGCTTCAGATCAGGTCGTCGTGGTGGCCGACGTGGTCGAGCTCCACCGAGCCGTCGGGCAGCTGCCACCACAGCAGCCGGGGGGCGCCGGGGGATGCGGCCTTCACGTACGTGCGCCAGGCCACGGCGCCGTCGTCGCGCACCCGCTGCTTGCCGCCGCGGGCGGCGTCGTCGAACTGGTGGGTCTCGCGTCGCTCCCAGACCCGGCCGGCGATCACGTCGACGATGATCTGCACCGTCTTGGCGCGCGGCACGATGGGGGCGTCGAGGCCCTTGAGGAACTGCTCGGTGACGGTGTAGCGCTGCAGGGTGCCCCGCTCGTGCTCGGGGGTGCCCATGAGCCACTCCTGCTCCACCTCCCACCGCAGCTGCTGCTCGGGGTCGGCGAAGACCGTGGGCCGTTCGCGCTCGCGGGAGCTCGCCTGCTCCAGCACCTGGTCGAGGCGGCGCTGGAGGGCGTCGAGCTCCTGCTCGGCGGCGTCGGCGCGCGAGCGTTCCCGCGCCACGTCCTCGCGGTTGTCGCCCAGCATGTCGCCCAGGTACTCCCCGATCGCCCGCGTGACGCTCTCGGTGATGCGCTTGCTCTGCGCGTTCAACAGCTTGGTGAGGTCGTCGAGCGAGGGGCCGGCCGGCACCGGTGCGACGGCCGGAGCCTCCGCCGCCACGCTCGCCGACGGCGACACCTCGGCCGGGGCGGTGAGCCGCGGACCCGGCTTCGGCACCGGACGGGGCCCTGGTTTCGCGACGACCGGGGCCGGCGCGGCCGGTGCAGCGGCCGGGCTGTCGGCGGGGGTGGTCGTCGTACGCGGCCCCGGCTTCGGCGCCGGGGGCCCCGGCTTCGGCACCACGCTCGGCCCCGGCTTCGGTGCCGCGGCGGGCGAGGGCGCCTCGGGCTCGGCCTCCAGGGTCCGCATCAGGACGGTGAGCTTCTCGAGCTGGTCGGGCCGCCACCCCGTACGCGGCTCGCTGGGACCCACCACCGTCTGTGGCCGCGACACGGGTGCGGCGGCGAAGTCGGCGACCGCCTGGCACGCGGCGCGGGTGTCGTCACCGGGATAGATGGTGAACAGGCGGTGCCGTCGCCAGTGGTCGGAGCGGGCCGCGCCCGGCAGGATCACCCGGATGCTGCCGCCGTAGCAGTGGAACGCCGGGTCGGTCGCGTCGGTGAGCCGCTGCGACGCCTGCATCGTGGCCAGCTCGGCCAGCTCGGCCATGGGTGGCAGCAGCGACTCCAGCTCCTCGACGCTCACCCGCGGCCGCCGCGTGTCCGACGCCGGCGACACGATCACCAGCGGCTCGGTACGGGCCGGGTCGAAGATCCTCCCCACCAGCCCACCGATGTCACTGCTCTCTACCACCCAGCGTCCCACGCCGTCCGCCTCCCTCGCCTCGACCCTTGCAGGTAAGGCTTCCCAGTCTGCCCCGAGTCGCCATTCCGTACGAGCCGATGCGCGCCGTGTCGCGCCCCTGGCGCCACGAGACCCCGCAGCCACGACCCGCTGGACGAGCAGAGGCGGCTGTCGGTCGGACGGCGGGTCAGCCGGCGAGGGGCTCGGGTTGCTGGTGCAAGGGTGCCGGTTGGTGCCGGAGCTCGTCGTGGAGCCCGCCCTGCGCCTCGAGATCGCCGCGGGGCTCGAGCCCGCTCAGGGGCACGGACTCGCTCAGGGACGCGGGCCCGCTCAGGGACGTGGGCTCACCCTGGGACCCAGGGCCCTGGGCCTCGGGCTGCGACTGGCGCATGACGGCGTGGATGTCGGCGACGGTGGTCTGGCCGGACTCCCACTCGGCCTCGACGCGGCCGTCGACGAGCACGACGATGCGGTCGGTGAGGGTGACGAGGTCGGAGGCGTCGCCGCTGAGCAGCAGCACCGAGCGGCCGGCGGCGCTCACGTCGGCGAGCAGGTGGCCGAGCTGCTGCTTGGCCTGCAGGTCGAGGGCGGCGGTGGGGTCTTCGAGGATGAGCAGGTCGCTGTCGTCGGCCACGATCTGGCGCACCCGCTCCCACTGGGTCTGCCCGCCCGACCGGGTGCCGAAGAGGGTCTTGGCGGCCGTGTCGGCCTGCCGCAGCGCCGCCAGG
>JBHAES010000292.1:0-5708 GCA_041855725.1 Actinomycetota bacterium | reverse complement strand
GCGGGCGGGCGCGTCGCCGGCGCTGGACCGGATCGCCGACCGGATCCTCAACCCGGAGCCGCGGTCGGGTGAGCCGCTGCGCACCGCGTCACGGATCGCGCTGGAGCTGGGGTCGGTGCTGGGCAGCGTCGACGCGTCCCACGACCTGGAGCGGCGGGTGCGCTACCTGATGGCCAACCCGAGCGGCACGGTGCTCGACGAGCTGCCCGACGCCGACGACAGCCTCTTCGAGGAGCCGACGCCGGCCCAGGTGGTGTCGCACGTCACCGCGGTGCCGCCGCCGCAGTCCCCGCCCCTGTCGGCGCTGACCCCGACCGACGACGTACCGACGGCCCGGCCCGGCTCGCGGCGGCCGCCGTGGGTGCTGGTGCTGGTGCTCGCGGTCGCGGTCGCGCTCGTGGGCGGGCTGGTCGCCACCGCCGTACGCGGCGCATTCGCGCCGGGCAGCGGCGCCGCGTCCGGGGCGCAGTCGGCGAGCCCGGCCAGCCAGGCGCCCGCGACCCCGTACGCGATCGCCGGCGTGGCCGACTTCGACCCGACCGCCGACAAGGGCAACGGCGAGGAGAACCCGGGCCAGGTGGGCCGCGCCCACGACGGCGACCCCCAGACCTCGTGGAACACCCTCACCTACCGGGGCAACCCGAGGCTCGGCGGCCTCAAGCCTGGCGTCGGGCTCGTGATCGACCTGGGCCGGGAGGTCGCCGTCTCCGAGGTGCGGCTGCAGCTCACCGGCACCGGCACCGACGTCGAGCTGCGGGTGCCGAAGGCCGACGCCGCGGCCGCCGTCACCACCGCCCCGTACACCACCGCGCAGGACTGGACCGCGGTCGCCGCCGAGAACGGCGCCGGCGCCACGGCCACCCTCAAGCCCGCCGACCCGGTCACCACCCGCTACCTGCTCGTCTACCTCACCCGCCTGCCCGCCGTCTCCGGCGGCTACCAGGCCGGGGTCGCCGAGGTCGAGGTCCTGTCGTGACCGACGCCTCGCCGCGCGACGCCGAGCCAGGCGCCCCGCCGGGGCGAGGCAGGGTCGGTGGGTCGCGGTGGGGAGGATGATCGGCGGGGTCTGGTCTGGGGAAGGGGCGCCGCAGCCCTGGGGTCTGGCGACGGCTGACCGCTCCTCAGACCCGGGGTCCGGCATGGCCTGCCTCGGATGTGTCCGGCTGGGTGCCGCGTGGTGGATGCCGAGGGGTCGGGTTGCCGCAGCGCGACGGCTGGCGGCGCTGTCGGTGGTGGGCGCGTGATGCCCGAGCAGCCGGGGGCGCCGACGGCCTGCGGGTCGTGCGCGGGTGGCCCGGGGGAGCCGTTGCGCAACACGTTCGGGTGGCAGCCGCGGGTGGTGGCGGCCGGTGCGGTGCTGGGCGGTCTCGCGGTGGTCGTGGCCGCGGGCGCCACCCCCGGCCGGTGGGGTGCGGTCGCGCTGCTGGCGCTGTTCTTCGTCGCGTACGCGGCACCGACCTGGTGGAAGGGCCGCACCAGCCTGCAGGTCACCGGCGACGTGCTGCGGGTCATCACCCCGCGCGGCACCACCAAGGTGGCGGGCGCCGACGTGGCGCGGGTCGCGTACGTGCACACCGGGCCGAGCGCCGACCTGAGGCTCGTGCGCCGCGACGGGTCGGCGGTCTACTGTGCCGTCTCCCGCCTCGACAAGGGTCACTCCACGGTGGTCGAGTGGCTGCGCCAGGCGGCGCCGCAGGCCGTGTACGACCGACGCGCCGACGATCTGCGCCGCCACCTCGTCAGCCGCGGCCTGGTCGGCGAGGACTGGCCCGACTCGTGACCAGCCGTCGACGGCGGCCTGCTTCTGGTTGCGGGCGGTGGTCGCGCTGGTGTGGTGGTTGCGGTGGCGGCTCGTACCCCCATGATACAGGACACGCGTACGAATGCACAAGGGGTTTGTTGCCACCGATCCGGTGGCCACGAGCCGTGATCCCCTGGTCCCCCGTCGGAACGCCCAGCAACGACCACCACCGAAGAAGAACCGTCGGGCGCGATGCCCGCGGACTGGCACGAGCCGCGGCAGCACGACGCCTGCGCCAGATCGGAGCCGTCCGTCTCATCGACGCCCGGAGCACCAGGGCACCGCCCGTAACCACCGTCAGCACCCCGGGGCCAACCGCGCCCGGCCGCCAGGTTGATCTGACGCTCCCCGACCACGAGCCGTCCGTAACCACCGGTGTCGTTCCCGCGGCGCGGACCCGTCGCGACCACCCGCCGCCCTGGACGCGCCGCGGGCCCGTGGGACGACCGCCCGCAACCAAGGACGATGGTCACGGCCGACGACGCCACCGGGGACGACGAACCCGCCACCGGCACGATGCCCGCGGACCGGCACGGGCCGCGGCAGCACGCCTACGCCTGCACCAGATCGGAGCCCACCGGCTCATCGACGTCCTGAGCGACCAGCACCGCCCGCAACCACCGTCAGCACCCCAGCCCAGCAGCACCGAGCCGCCCAACCCACTCGACGCTTCCCGACCACGGGCCGCCTGTAACCACCGGTGTCGTTCCCGCGGCGCGGACCCAACGCGACCACCAGCCGCCCCGGACGCGCCGCGGGGGCATCGGACGACCACCGCCCGCAACCAGAAGGACGAGGATCACGGCTGACGACGCCGTCGGCGACGAGCCCGCCACCGGCACGATGCCCGCAGGACGGCACGTGACGCGGCAGCACCTACGCCCGCACCAGATCGGAACCGCACGCCTCATCGCCGCCCGGAGCACCCGAGCACCGCCCGCGACCACCACCAGCGCCCCAGGCCAGCCGCATGGCGGCGACGGACCACACCCACCGCACGAGGCCCGCGGGACGGCGCGAGCCGCGACAGCACACCCGCGCCCGTACCCGATCGGAGCCCGTCGGCTCATCGATGTCTCGACCAAGCCGGACCGGCTCGAGGTGCTGTCGAGGACCAGGTCGACGACGCCACCGGCGACGACGAACCAGTCGCAAGCCGATGCTCGCGGAACGGCATCGGAGGTCTGCTCGGGGCATCGATGAGCCCCCGACGGACGCCGGGGGCGCAGGTGGTACGGCCAGCGGGTGCCGCGGTGGCGGAGGATACGAGATTCGAACTCGTGAGGGCGTGAACCCAACCCGGTTTCCAACCGAGCGCCATAGGCCTCTAGGCGAATCCTCCGCGGGGAATGCTACAGGGTCGGGCCGGTCGGTCGCGAACGGGTTCGAGCAGGTCGCGTCGACCCGCTAGACTCTGCCCCAGGTCCTCCGCGCGGCGGCACCTCACCGAACCCCCCCAGGTCGGAGACGAAGCAAGGGTAAGTGGGCTCTACCGGGTGCGCGGAGGGCCCCTTCATGTCCTCGCCGGTCGGGTGCGGGCGCAGCGACCCGGGCCGACGCCCCCCGACACCGCAGAGCCCGGCGCGCTCCTGACGGCTGGTGCCCCCAGGCGCCGGCTCTCATGAGACCCGGCGTGGGGCATCAGGCCTGGTCGTGGCGCGAACGGCGCCGGTCACCGCCTCGCCATCTGGCTCTGACTAGGCGTTTCGCTTGCGGGTGAGGTTCGTGAGACAAGGTGAGAGTCCTCTCACGAAAGTGTCGACGGGCCCGTCGACGTCCTTACGGTTACGCCGTGGGTTCGGCTAGCCGGCCCCAACGGGGGGAATGAAACCGGGTCTCGCCTCGTCGTACGACCCGTCGCGAACGGGTCAGCCGAAGGTCCCGTTCCGGTGCTGGCGCTCGCGCCCGCCCCGTGCGACCCGTACGACGACGGCGAGGGACGCCCCGCCCGGCGTCCGGAGGCGGTCACGTCTCGACCCACCTGTGGGACGGGGGCCGTCTCACGCAGCGCGGATGGCGATGTCTGAGACGGCCCCCGTCCCTACACCCGCGTTCCTCGCCCCAGCAGCCCGGCCCGTGCCGCCCGCTTCCCCGCGCGGGCTGGCTGGCCCGCCGGGACAAGCGCCCCTCGCGAACCGTCGTAGCGACGGCATAGGGTGTGCGGTGTGGATGGCGACGACTACGGCGACGACCTCTTCGGGGGCGGCTACGGGCAGCAAGGCCCGGGCCTGTTCGACGACGTCGACGAGCCGGAACCCCCGCAGCCGGCCGTGCCCTCGGCCACGGCCGAGGAGCCGCCCGCGAACCCCGAGCCCACGGCCCCCGAACCGGCGAAGCCGGCCCGCAAGCCACGCAAGCCACGGGCTCGTCGGGCCGAGCCCGCACCGCCCCAGCCCGAGGTGACCCCGTCGGCCGACGCGGTCGAGCCCGCCGCCGACTGGACTCCCGAGGGTGCCGCCGAGGCTGGCGGACCCGCGAGCCCCGACGTGGACCACGTCGCCGTCGATCCCTCGACCGCCGACCTCGACGACGCCGCCGGCCACCCGGGCGTACGGGCCGAGGCGCCCGCTGACCCACCGCCGCCGTCGGCCCCACCCGTCCCGCCGCCGGTGCCCGTGGCCCCGGCCCCGCCGCTGGCGCTCTACCGGCGCTACCGGCCCGACGTGTTCGCCGACGTGATCGGCCAGGAGCACGTCACCGAGCCGTTGCGGCGGGCGCTGCTCAACAACCGGGTCAACCACGCCTACCTGTTCTCGGGACCGCGGGGCTGCGGCAAGACGTCGTCGGCGCGCATCATGGCCCGCGCCCTCAACTGTGCGCAGGGCCCCACGCCCGACCCGTGCGGCGAGTGCCAGTCGTGCCGCGACCTGGCCCGCGGCGGCCCGGGCAGCATCGACGTCATCGAGATCGACGCGGCGTCGCACGGCGGCGTCGACGACGCGCGCGACCTGCGCGAGCGGGCGTTCTTCGCCCCGGTGATGAGCCGCTACAAGATCTACATCATCGACGAGGCCCACATGGTCTCGAAGGAGGGCTTCAACGCGCTGCTCAAGGTGGTCGAGGAGCCGCCGCCGCACGTCAAGTTCATCTTCGCCACCACCGAGCCCGAGAAGGTGATCGGCACCATCCGCAGCCGCACCCACCACTACCCGTTCCGGCTGGTGCCGCCGCGGGTGCTGGGTGCCTACCTCGCCCAGATCTGCGAGGCCGAGGGCGTGGCGCTCGAGCCGGCGGTGGTGCCGCTGGTCGTCCGCGCGGGCGCCGGCTCGGTGCGCGACTCGCTGTCGGTGCTCGACCAGCTGCTGGGCGGGGCCGCCGAGGAGGGGGTCACCTACCGGCAGGCCACCGCGCTGCTCGGTTTCACCCCCGAGTCGCTGCTCGACGAGGTCGTCGACGCGTTCGGCGCCGGCGACGGCAAGGGCGTGTTCGCCGCCGTCGACAAGGTGATCGAGACGGGCCAGGACCCGCGCCGGTTCGCCGAGGACCTGCTCCACCGGCTGCGTGACCTCGTGGTGGTGTCGGCCGTGCCCGACGCCGTCGCCACCCGCCTCGTCGACGTGGCCGACGACCAGGGCGACCGGCTGCGCACCCAGGCCGCGCAGCTGGGCCCCGGCGAGCTCACCCGGGCCGCCGAGGTGATCGCCGACGGTCTGGTCGCCATGCGCGGCACCACCGCCCCCCGGCTCCACCTGGAGCTGATGTGCGCCCGCATCCTGCTGCCCGGCGCCCACGCCGGCGACCGGGGCGTCCATGCCCGGCTCGACCGGCTCGAGCGTCGCGCCCAGACCCCTGCCGGCGACGTCCTCCCGCCCCCGCGTGCCGTGCCACCGCGGGCCGACGCCGACGCCCGCCCCGACGCCTGGCCCGACGACGGCTGGGGCGACCTGCCACCGCGGGGTCCCGGGTC
>JBHAES010000291.1:0-15763 GCA_041855725.1 Actinomycetota bacterium | reverse complement strand
CTCCTCGGACATGACGGGGCCCTCCTGTGGGTCGTTTCAACCCACTGTCCCACAGCCCGCCGCGCGCAGGACCCCGGGCTCGGGGTTCGGGCGCGGGCCGGGGCTCGACCGTCAGGCTCCGACCCGGCCGACGTCCCGGTCAACGGCTCTCCTTGAACTCGACGTGCCGGCGCGCGACGGGGTCGTACTTGCGCAGCACCATCCGCTCGGGGTCGTTGCGCCGGTTCTTGCGCGTCACGTACGTGTAGCCGGTGCCGGCGGTGGAGCGCAGCCGCACCAGCGGCCGCAGCTCGGCGGACTTCTTCGCCATCAGGTCCTCACCCCCTTCCCGTGAGCCGCCCCGCGGTCGCGGGACCACGAGGTGCAGCCGTTGCGGTGCGCATGGGACCTCCTGTCGTGCCTGCGCCTCGTACGCCGACCACCCGACGGGCTGCGAGCGGCCGGTTGCTCAACTGATTGAGAATGATTATCATTCCTTAGCCGATGTGTCCAGCCGCCCGCCCGGGCCCGACCCGCAGAGGAGAGGGATGAAGCCCAGCATCCACCCCACCTACCGACCCGTCGTGTTCCGCGACAAGGCCGGCGACCTCGCCTTCCTCACCCGGTCGACCGTCGCCACCACGCGGACCATCGTGTGGACCGACGGCGTGGTGTACCCCCTCGTCGACGTGGAGATCTCGTCGGCGAGCCACCCCTTCTACACCGGCCGCCACCGCACCATCGACACCGCCGGGCGGGTGGAGCGGTTCAACCGCCGCTACGGCCGATGAGCCGCGTCGTCACCGTCGCCTGCCTCGACGACGTGGCGGGGCAGGTGGTCACCGACAGCCTCGCTCTCGACCTGCCCGGCGCCGTCGTGCTGCGCCACACGCTGAGGTTCGCCGACGGCGTCGGCGGCGGCTTCGTACGGTCGCTGTACGGCCCCTGGGGCCTCGTCGAGGCGGCCGTCGCCGACGCCACGTCGTGCTGCCTCACCTGCGCCGTCCGCGAGGACGCGGTGGCGACCGTGACCCGGCTCGCCGACGAGGGCCGACCCGTGATCGTGGTGGCGCTGCCGCCGACGGTCGCCCCGGGCGCGTTCGTCGCCCACCTCGCGGCCGAGATCGAGCTCGGCCGGTGCCACGCCACCCTGGCCGCGGTGGTGGGGGCGGTCGAGCCGACGACGCTCACCGCCGACCTGCTCGGCGACGACCTGCTGCACGAGCGGGGCCTGGCGCTCGGCGAGAGCGACCGTCGCTCGGTCGGCGAGGCGCTCAGCGAGATCATCGACTACGCGGACGTGGTCGCCGCCGGTGACCTGCCCGAACCCGCGGAGCTGGAGCTGCTGCGGCACGTCGCCTCACCCAGCACCCGGCTGTGGCTGGGGTTCGGCGCGCTCGACGGGCAGGCCGCGCTCGCGCTGGACCACGACCTGGCCGAGGCCCGGCGCCGCCTCGACCCGCTCACCGTCGACGGCCGCCACGTCGACGAGACGGGGCAGGCGTGGACCATCGAGCTGGCCTCGGCCCGCCCGTTCCACCCGCAGCGGCTGCTCGACCAGGTGGAGCTGCTCGGCGGCGGCCGGCTGCTCGCCCGCGGCTGCTTCTGGCTGCCGACCCGCCCCGGGCACGTGTGCGCGTGGTCCGGCGCCGGCGGGCACGTCTCCATCGGCGTCGCCGGCGAGTGGGGCGAGGAGCCGCCCCGTACGAGGCTGCTGGTCACCGGTGTCGACCCGGCCGACCGCGACCGGGTGGCCCGGGCCTTCCACGACTGCCTGCTCACCCGCCACGAGACCCGCCAGACCCACTGGCCAGCCCCCGACGGCCTGGAGCCCTGGCTCGGCTGACCCGTACGGACGACGACGCCCCGTCGAGCGCACCAGCCCTGGACCGGCTGATCGGGGCACCAGCCGCGCTGGCCGTCGCAGCAGGCTGCGACGCTACCCGGGCAACCCGGTGGGGAGGCCGTCGAGGCTGACCTCGTTGTGCTCCCGCCGATAGGTGGCGATCCCGTCGGGGCCCTTCTTCGCAGCCCAGGTCCCCATCAGGTCACGCTGGGCGACGAAGTCGAAGCGCGGCACCCCGAACCCGCACGCCGTGAGCACCAGGTCGACGTCGAGCACGAAGATGTTGCGAGCGCCCGGCATCGGCGGGAACAGGGCGAGCAGGTCGGCCCAGTCGGCGTCGGGCTCGTGCACGACCCGGGCGTTCCCGTACAGCCGCAGGATCAGCGGCTTGGGCCCGAACGAGCAGAACATGATCGTCATCCGCGGCGTGTCGCGCACGTGCGCGGCCGTCTCGTTGCCGCTGCCCGTCCCGTTCACCCACACCACCCGTGTGGGGCTCACCACCCGCAGCGAGTCGAGGCCCTTCGGCGACACGTTGACGCGCCCGTCGCGGGCCGCGGTGGCGACGAAGAACAGGTGCTGCTCCTCGATGAACCGGGTCAGCCGGTCGTCGAGACGGTCGTAGCGCTGTGCCATCCCCCCGATCCTACGGCGGCTGCCGCAGATCGCGGGGTCGTCGCTACTTGACCGCGCCGGCGGTGAGGCCGGAGACGATGTAGCGCTGCAGGTAGAGGAACAGCACCATCACCGGCACCGCGGCCAGCACCGCGCCGGCGGTGAACACCTGGAAGTTGGAGTTGAACAGCTGCGACACGAACTGGAACAGACCCACGGCCAGGGTCTGGGAGCTCACGTCGCCGCCCAGCACCACCGAGGCGATCACGAACTCGTTCACCGAGGCGATGAACGACAGCAGCCCCACGACGGCCAGGATGGGCGCCACCAGCCGCAGGATGATCGTGAAGAAGATCCGGGCGTGGCCGGCACCGTCGACCCGGGCCGCCTCGTCCAGCGAGATCGGGATCGTGTTGAAGAAGCCGTACATGAGATAGGTGTTCACCCCGAGCGCACCACCGAGGTAGACCATGACCAGCGCCAGCCCCGACCCGAGCCCCAGCACCGGCACGATGTCGCCGAGCCACGACAGCAGCAGGAAGATCGCCACCATGCCGAGCAGCTGGGGGAACATCTGCACCAGCAGCAGCGACATGAGCCCGAGGCGTCGGCCGGAGAACCGCATGCGCGAGAACGCGTAGGCGGCCAGCGCGCCGAGGAACACGGTGCCCAGCGCCGACGCGGTTGCGATGACCAGCGTGTTGACGTACCACGTCAGGTACGGCTGGGAGGGGTTGGTGAGGAGGAGCCGGTAGTTCTCGAGCGACACCACCCGGAACAGCTGGTTCGATCCGGTGAGAGTGCCCGACGGGTTGAGCGAGGCGGACAGCACGTAGCAGAGCGGGAAGGCGGCGAAGACCGCGGCGACGACGCCGACCACGTGGCGCCAGCCCACCTCGACGAAGGTGCGGCCCGCCGACTTCTTGCGCTCGCTGCTAAGACGGGTGACAGACATCAGGCCAGGTCCTCCAATGCCTTGGTCTGGCGGAATCCCAGGTAGGACACCACGCCGATGACGATGAAGATGATGATGGCGAACGCGCTGGCCAGGCCGTAGTCGCGGCCCGCGCCGCCGAACGCCACCTTGTAGACGAGGGAGATCAGCAGGTCGGTCGCGCCCGCGTCGAGGCTCGCCTCGCCGAACCGCGGTCCGCCCCGGGTCAGCATGTAGATCAGGGCGAAGTTGTTGAAGTTGAACGCGAACGACGAGATGAGCAGCGGCGCCAGCGGCACCATGAGCAGGGGCAGCTTGATGTTCCAGAACGTCCGCAGCGGCGTGGCGCCGTCGACCCGGGCGGCCTCCGACAGCTCCTCGGGGATCGACTGGAGCGCGCCGGTCGACACCAGGAACATGTAGGGGAACCCCAGCCACAGGTTCACGATGAGCACGCTGAGCCGGGCCAGCCACGGGTTGTGCACCCAGTCGACGTGGGCGCCGCCCAGCAGCACGTCGTTGATGACCCCGAACTCGGGGTTGAACATGCCGCTCCACACCAGGCCCGACAGGAAGGCGGGGAACGCGTAGGGCAGGATCATGATGGTGCGGTAGATCTTCTGCCCCCGCATGCGCGGGTCGTTGAACGTGATGGCCAGGAACAGGCCGAGCACGAAGGTGGTGAGCACGGAGAGGAACGCGAACGCGAAGGTCCAGGCCGTCACCTTGAGCAGCGGGCCGCGGATCGACTCCTCGCCGAACGCTCGGGCGAAGTTCTGGAACCCGACGTTGATCACCCACCCTGGCTCGATGCGGCGACCGTCGTCGGCCACGTACGCGCCGGTGCCCCGGTCGCGGTAGACCGTGCCGTCCTGGGCGGTCATCGTGTCGGCCGCCGCGTCGTAGGTGATCGCCGGCACGTACAGATAGGCGACCCGACCGGTCTGGGTGCGCAGGAACCCGTCACCGGGGTCGTCGGTCAGCGGCACGGCGAGCTCGGTGATCTCCTGCGAGCGGCCCAGCAGGTCACCCATGCCGAGCACCTGGAACCCGTCGGCGGCGACCGGGGACCCGTTCGTGCCGATCTCGCCGCGAACCGGCGCCAGCGGCGTCTGGACAGCGCCCGCCTTCATCGTGCCCTGGTCGACGACCAGGAGCCACAGCCGGTCGTCCCTCACGGCGACGGCCGCCGGGTACTCGGGCGAGTTCTCGACCCTCACCTGGTTGTTGGCCTGGATGGCGGCGATCGCGTCGGCCTTGGTGGAGTTGTGGCCGTCGCCGTAGTTCGTGAAGCCGACGTACGCGGAGTAGCCGACCACGAACACCTGGAACACCAGCAGGAACACGAGCCCGGGTGCCAGGTACTTGCCGGGCAGGAACCGGTTGGGCACCCAGTAGACGACGTTGATCACCACGGTGGCCACGGCGAGGATGCCGAGCACGAGCCACTCACCGGCAGCGACCAGCGCCAGGGCGAGCACGAGGGCGAGGGCATCGACGACGCCGAGGATGACGATCTTCACCAGCAGCGGCAGCAGCGACGACGAGAAGCGGCGGGCGGCCCGCTCCTGGCGCCGGGCGGTGCCGGCGACCGCCGGGTCAGGGCCCGCGCCGGGTGCCTGGGCGGGTGGATGCAACTCTGCAGAGGTCATGGGGTCTCCGGTGGGTGCAGGGGACGGGGGGCAGCGGGCCCCGCCCGTCACGGGCGGGGCCCACGGGTGGCTCAGCTCACCTTGCCCTGGAGCTTCTCGGCCATCGCGGCCCACGCCGCGGCCGGGTCGGCCTCCTTGCCGCCGATGAGCGCGGCCTCGGTGGTGCCCCACTCGGTCCACACCTGATCCATCTGCGGCACGTTCGGCATGGCCACGCCCTTGGCGCCCACGGCGCCGAACGCTGCCACGTCCTGGTCGGACTGTGCGGCCTCGAACGCGGAGGTCAGGGCCGGGGCGCGGTTCCCGGCCTTGTAGAGGGCGGTCTGCACCTTCTCGGTGGCGATGTAGTCGAGCAGGAACGTGTTGGCTGCGATCGCGTTCTGGCTCTTCGCCGACACGAAGAACGCCTGCACGCCGACGAACGGGGTCGCCGTCTGCGAGCCCGCGGCCGGGATCGGGTCGATGGCGTACGAGATGCCCGCCTTCTTGATGTCGGCGAGGTTCCAGGGGCCGGTCAGGTAGTACGGCGAGGCGCCCTGGGCGAACTGGTCCTTGGCGATGTCGTCGGTGATGTTGAGGTTGAGCACCCCGTCCTTGCCCCACTCGGTGAGCGCGGTGGCGAACTGCTTGCCGCCCTCGTTGCCGAGGGCGATGGTGCTGCCGTCGTAGGTGCCGTCGTCGTTGAGCTTGAACACCGGTGCGCCGTACGAGGCCTGCAGCGGGTAGAGGTGGTAGGCGTCGGCGGTCTTGGCGTCGAGACCGACGAGCACCGGGTACTTGGCCTTGCCGGCGGCCACCGCGGCCTTGCCGGAGCTGACGAGGTCGGACCAGGTGGCAGGCGCGGTGGGCGCCAGCGCGGTGTTGCGCAGCAGCGCGATGTTCTCGATCGAGTACGGCACGCCGTAGACCTTGCCCTGGTAGGTCATCGCCTTGACGGTGACGGGCTGGAACTTCGAGGCGGTGCTGCCGAGCTCGACGGGGCTGACGACACCGTTCTGCACCAGCTTGCCCGTCCAGTCGTGCGCGCCGAGGAGCACGTCGGGGCCCTGGCCGGTCGGGATCTGGGTGATCGCGTCGTCGCGAATCGTCTTGTAGTCCTTCACCACGAGCTCGACGGTGACCCCGGTGCTCTGGGTGAACTCGGCCGCGACCTCCTTGAGGACGGCCTCGCGGTTGGAGTCGGTCCACACCGTGATCTTGCCGGCCATGGCCGGACGCGACGACGAGGTGGTCGTGGTGGGGGTGGTGCTGCCGCACGCCGACAGGGCGAGAACCGCCGAGAGCGTGAGCGCAGCCGTGCCGAGGAACGTCCTCATGCTTGGTTGCCCTTTCGTTGGGGGAGTCGCCAGCGGAGCTGGCCCTCGTCATCTAAGCCACCTCGGGGCGCCGGTGGCGCGTGTGAGATCGAGCTCAGCCGCGAACTGTTACGGATTGGTTACCTGAGCCGATGAAACCCGCGCAAGGCGACCTGTGGCGGGGCACCTTATCGCTGTCGCACCCCGCGTGCCGACCGGGCCTTCACCGCTGGACACCCCATGGTCCGCGCCCCGGGAGCACCCGGTGCGCCCGCGGCGCCACCTCTGGAGACGAGCCTCGCTCGCCGCCAGGCTGGTTCGGGCGATGGTGCCTTCCGACGGGTTCGACCCGCCGTCCAGCCCGTCCGACAGGTCGGCCTGCACGACCGCTGATCTGCCGGCTGGTCCGCCTCGGGGCTCCCAACCGGCGGATCCGGGCCGGCGGGTGCCTCGGCAGGGTCGAGGCCCGACGACCCCAGGCAGGCGGTCGTGCCCGTCGCTTCCCCGGGGTCGGCGCCCGGCACGCCGCAGGCGCCGGACCCCCGGCCCGAGGTCGTCGGGTCAGGGGCGGCGCTTGGCGGCCCACCGCTGCCGCAGCCAGTGGGCGGCCGACTTGGGCTGGCGGGCCCGGGTGAACAGGCCCTTCTTGTTGCCGTCGACCCGCACGATGCCGGGCGCGGTCTGGAAGTCGGCGAACGCCCACGGGTGCTCCCCCACCACGGCGTCCACCTCGTCGAGCACCCGCGAGCTCATCTCCAGGAAGGCCGTCTGGTACTCCTCCGACCACGGGCCCGAGCCCAGGTCGTGCAGGCCGGCGACCGTGTCGGTGCCGTACTCGGTGACGATGATCGGCTTGCCCTCGCTCGCCCACCCCTCCAGCTCGCTGCGCAGGGCACGCTCGGCGACCGCCAGGTCGCCCAGGAACACGTACCAGCCGTAGTAGCGGTTGATCATCACCAGGTCGGCGTACCGCGACACCTTGCAGTCGGGGTAGCGGGCCGTCATCACGTTGACGAACCCGACCAGCCGGGTCGGGTCGAGCTCGCGGGCCAGCTCGAACAGCGGCTTGAAGTAGGCCTCGGCGGCGTCGGTCTCGGACTCGGGCTCGTTGGCGAGCGACCACACGATCACGCTCGGATGGTTCTTGTCCCGGGCCACGAGCTCGCGGATCACCTGGGCGTGGGCCGCCTGGGTCTCGTGGTTGGCGGTGTCGGGGCTGAACGTGGTGTAGCCCTGGGTGCCGAAGATGCCGCCGCCGATGCTCATGTTCATGCCCACGGCCGGGGTCTCGTCGATGACCAGGATCCCCGCCCGGTCGCAGTGGTCCATGAACTCCGACGAGTACGGGTAGTGCGAGGTGCGCACCGAGTTGGCGTTGATCCACTCCAGGCAGGCGACGTCGCGCAGCATGAGCGCGTCGCAGTGGCCCTTGCCGATCGCCTCGTGGTCCTCGTGCATGCCGAAGCCGGTGAGGTAGACCGGTTCGCCGTTGAGCAGGATGCGGGCGCCGTCGACCGCCACCGTGCGCACCCCGACCGTGACGGCGTAGGTGTCGACCAGCTCCTGGCCGCGGCCCAGCTCGATGGTGGCGCGGTAGAGGTAGGGGTGGCCGGGGCCCCACAGCCGGGCGTCGGGCACCCGCAGCGCCACGTCACGGCCGTCGGCTGCCGCCACCTCGGCGCCGTCGGCGTCGCGGAGCACCACGCGCACGTCGCCGTCGCCGGTGGTGGCGGTGACCAGGCGCACCACGCCGGTGGTGCCGTCGATGTCGGTGGTGACGGTCACGTCGTCGATGCGGTCGTGGGGCGTGGCGACGAGGTAGACCGAGCGGTGGATGCCTGCGTAGTTGGCGAAGTCGTGGAACCAGCGCTGCCGGGCCACCCCGGCCAGGTCGGTCTCGATCACGCCCGGCGGGATCGACTGGAACGAGAGGGTGTTGTTGACGCAGAACGTGAGCAGCACCTCGTCGCCGGGCCGCGCCACCTCGGTGAGGTCGAGCTCGAACGGCAGGTAGCCGCCCTCGTGGGAGCCGAGCTCGACCCCGTCGGCCCACACCGTGGCCCGGTGGGTGGCAGACTCCACGTAGAGGGTCACCCGCTGCCCCGCCCAGCCGCGCGGCACCCGCACCCGCGTCTGGTACCACAGGTCGCCGAAGTGGTCACGGTCAGCCTTGTCGAGCACCAGCTCGTTGAACGACGCCGGCACCGCCATGGGGCGTGCGCCGGGCAGCGGACCCTGCCACCACGACCGGTCCCGGCCCTCGCCGGCACGGTCGATGCGGAAGTCCCACACCCCGTCGAGGCGCTTGGTCTCGCGGGTGGCGGTGTCGAGCGGGCGAAGCATGGTTCTCCTGTCGTCGTACGGACGGTCGGGTCCGGGGCCGGGTGCGCCCCCGGCCGGTCAGTCGAGGGTGACCGGGGTGGTGAGCCGGCGTCCCTCCCCCACCACCCGGGTGGGACCGGTGACCTCGATGGTGGCCCGCAGCGGCAGGTCGGCGCTGCTGAGACCGACCATGAGGTCGTAGGGGCCCGCGTCGACGACCCGCTCGTAGCCGCGGCCGGTGTAGGAGAGCCGGTCGGTGTGCAGGTCGAAGGTGACCCGCCGCGCCTCCCCCGCCGCGAGGGCGACCTTCGCGTAGCCGAGCAGCTGCACCACGGGCCGGGCCACCTGGCCGGCGTGGTCGTGGCCGTAGAGCTGCACGACGGTGGCCCCGTCGCGCCCGCCGGTGTTGCAGACCGTGACCTGCACCGCGACCGAGCCGTCGGTGGGCACCTCGGTGGCCGGCACGACCAGGTCGGACACCTCGAAGGTGGTGTAGGACAGGCCGTGGCCGAACGGGTAGGCCGGCGTGGGGTCGAGGTTCGACGAGCCGACCTTGAGGGCGAACCGCGAGCCCAGGTAGGTGCCGGGCTGGCCGCCGATGCCGCGCGGCACCTGCACCGGCAGGTGGCCCGACGGGTTGACCGCGCCGCTGAGCACCCGTGCCACCGCGCCGGCGCCCTCGCAGCCGGGGAGGAAGGCCCACACCACGGCGGCGCAGCGCTCCAGCAGGTCGCCGAGCCCGTACGGACGCCCCGACGTGACGACGAGCACCACCGGCCGCCCCGTGTCGAGCACCGCCTCGACCAGCTGCTGCTGGGCCCCGGGCAGGCGCAGCGTCTCGACGTCGCAGCCCTCGCCGGAGGTGCCGTGGCCGAACAGGGCGGGCAGGTCGCCGACGCACAGCACCACCACGTCGGCCGCCCGGGCCGCCTCGACGGCCGCCGTGACACCCGAGGTGTCGACCTCGCGGATCGGCACGCCGGCGGCGTGGGCCACCACGTCGAGCCGGGCGGCGAGGGCCTCCCGCAGCGTGGGCACGGGCAGCCCGAGGCGGTCGCCGTCGTAGCCGAGCAGCACGTGGTTGGGGTAGGCGTAGCAGCCCATGAGCGACAGCGGCTCGTCGGCGGTGGGCCCGATCACCGCCACCCGGGTGGCGGGGGCGAGCGGGAGGGTGCCGTCGTTGGCGCACAGCACCACCCCCGCCTCGGCGAGCCGGCGGGCGATGTCGCGGTTGCGCGGCGAGTCGAGGTCGCGGGTGGGGTCGCCGAGGGTGGCCGGGTCGAAGCCCGGGTCGAGCAGGCCGCGGCGCACCTTGTGGCGCAGCACTCGTCGTACGGACCGGTCGATGGTCGCCTCGTCGACGAGCCCCCGCTCGACCGCCTCCAGCAGCGTCACGTAGCAGAGCCCGAACGGCAGCTCGACGTCCATGCCGGCGCTCACCGCGGCGGCGGCCGCCTCGGCGGCGTCGTGGGCGACGAGGTGCTCGGTGACGAGGTGCCTGATGGCGAAGTAGTCGCTCACGACGGTGCCCTCGAAGCCCCACCGGTCGCGCAGCACCTCGGTCAGCAGCCACGCCGACGCGTGGGCGGGCTCACCGTCGAGGTCGGTGTAGCTCGGCATCACCGAGTCGACGCCACCGACGCGCACGGCGGTCTCGAACGGTGGCCAGAACACGTCCTCCAGCTCGCGGCGCCCCACGTGCACGGGGGCGAGGTTGCGGGCGCCCTGCGAGGCCGGGTAGCCGCAGAAGTGCTTGAGGGTGGCCGACACGCCCGCCCGCTGCAGGCCGGTCACGTAGGCGGTGCCGAGGGTGGCCACCACGTACGGGTCCTCGCCGCACGTCTCCTCGACCCGGCCCCACCGGGAGTCGCGGGCGACGTCGAGCAGCGGCGACAGCGCCTGGTCGACGCCGACGGCCGCCATGTCGTCGCCGATCGCCGCCGCCATCTCTTCCACCAGCGCCGGGTCGAACGACGCTCCCCACGCCAGCGGGGCCGGGTAGACCGTGGCACCGAAGGTGGTGAACCCGGTCAGCGACTCCTCGTGCATGATCGGCGGGATCTGGTGCGGCGAGCGCTCGATCACCCGGGCGTGCCACTCGTGCAGCGCCGCGACCCCCTGCTCGACGGTCTGCGGCTTGCGGCCGAAGGGTCGGGTCACGTGGCCGAGCCCCTTGGCGTACAGCGCCGTCGGGTCGTCGGCCAGTCGGCTGAACATCGACTGCGCCCCCGGGGCGGGGTCGCGCGGCAGCGCGTCGCCGGCGACGGTGCCCGTGGGGCTGGGCTCCATCGGCCAGAACGAGCCGAGCTGGAAGACCTTCTCCTCCAGGGTCAGGTCGGCCAGCAGGGCCTCGACGCGCTCGTCGACGCTGCGGGTGGTGTCGTGCCAGGTCTCCATGTCGTTCATCCTTGTGGTGCGGCGGGCAGGGTCTGCGTGACGAGGCGGCTCGGGTGGTCAGGACCAGCCGGTGGGGTCGCCGGCGCCGGGACGTCGAGCGCCGGGTGACCGAGCCGGAACGTGTCGGCCGTGGCCCGCAGGTCGGCCCCGACCGGGTGGGTGGTTGCGGTCACGCGTAGGCTCCTGTCCCCTGACGACGGCTCGCCCGTGAGCCATCCGAAGTACAGTGCCTCCCGCATTTTGGTTTGTCAAGTGGATGACCAGTCAGCGGTACGCGCCTGTCGCGCGCTGTCACCCAACCCCACACGACACATATCGTGGGACACGCTTCAGTTTCGGTAGGGTGGGTCCGTGTCCGGCACGACGAGGGCGCGGGGTCCGTACGCGAAGACCGCCGAGCGGCGCGCCGCCGTCGCGCGCGCCGCGTTGGACGTGGTGATCGAGAAGGGCCACGGCGCCCTCACCACCGCCGAGGTCGCCCGCCGGGCCGGCATGAGCGAGCGGGCCATGCTCTACCACTTCCCCACCCGCGACCACATCCTGGCCGCCGCCCTCGAGCTCTCCCACGACGAGACCCGGGCCGCTCTCCGGTCCCGGAAGGATCCCGGCGCCGACGCCCCCGACGTCGACCTCGGGTGCGTGCCGATCGAGCTGGTGGCCAGCACCGCCGACCGGCTCCGTGTCGTGCGCCTGTTCGCGCACCTCGCCGGGCAGGCCGCCGACCCTGACCATCCCGCCCACGACGTCCTCAGGCGCCACAACCACGAGGCCGTCACGGCGTTCGCCGCGCTCGTCCGCCGCCGCCAGCAGGCGGGGCTCGCGCACCCGGACATCGACCCCGGCACCGTCGCCCGCCAGCTGCTGGCGGTGTGGCACGGGCTGCAGGCACAGTGGCTCGTGGAGCCCGACTTCGACCTCGGTGACGCCGTCGCCCAGGCGTTCCGCCGGCTCACCGGGCAGCCCACCATGGAGGCCCGCCAGCTGCTCGACGAGGTCATCGCCAGGATCTGAGGCGTCAGGAGCTGCGGCACCAGACCCCGCCCGACGCCCCGGCGCGAGGGTGCGGCAGGATCGGGCCATCGGACGGGTGGCCGCACCCGCTCGTGGCCGCGAGGAAGGACGACGATGACCATCGACCGCCGGGCGCTCGTGCGGCGCCACCTCGTACGCCTCACCCGGGCGGCCCCCGACCTCGTGCTGAGCGTGGGCAACGGCGACTTCGCGTTCACCGCCGACGTCACCGGGCTGCAGACCTTCACCGGGTTCCACACCCCGGTGATCGACATGCGCTCGGACCTCCGCGCCGGGCCCCGGGTCGTGACCACCGCCACCATGGCGTCGTGGGGCTGGGACGAGACCCCCAACCCCGACGGCTACGTGCTCGACGACGCGATGAGCGCGTACGAGACCCGCCGCGGCCCGGTGCGCTACCCCGACCGGCCCAGCATGCGCGAGCTGATGGCCGCCGGCGGGCCGCGGAGCCGCGCCGAGCACGCCGGGCTGTGGCTGGTGCAGAACCCGTCGCGGGTCGACCTGGGACGGCTGGGGCTGGTGCTGCGGCCCGAGCCGGGCGCCGAGCCCGAGACCGACCCGGCGGTGCTGTCGGCGGTCGATGCGGTGCTCGACCCGTGGACAGGGCTGCTGACGAGCCGGTTCACGTACGCCGACGCGCCGGTCGAGGTGACCACGGCGGTGCACCCGGTGACCTCGACCGTCGCGACCCGGGTGGTCTCGCCGCTGCTGGCGTCGGGCCGGCTGGCGCTGCGGGTCGCGTACGCGAAGCCTCGGATGGGCGCCTTCGGGGCCGACGACGACTGGGAGGCGGTCGACGGTCACGAGAGCGACCTCGAGGTCGTCGACGACCGCTCCGCGGTGGTGCACCGGCGGCTCGCGACCGCCCGCTACGACGTGCGCCTGACGTGGAGCAGCGGCACCCTCGCCCGCGTCGGGGCGCACCGGTTCGAGCTCGGCACCGACGCCGCCGCGGTCGAGGTGGTCGCCACCTACGTGCCGCTGGCCGGACCCGGCCGCGAGGCCGCCCCGCCCGAGGAGGACCCCGGGTCGTACGACGACGTGCGCCGGGCGGCGGAGGCGTCGTGCGCCGCGTTCTGGGCCTCGGGCGGTGCCATCGACCTGGCCGGCTCCACCGACCCGGGCGCCCACGAGCTGGAGCGGCGGCTGGTGCTCTCGCAGTACCTCACCCGCGTGCACGGCGCCGGCGTGCACCCGCCGCAGGAGACCGGCCTGGTCACCTGCTCGTGGGGCGGCAAGTTCCACCTGGAGATGCACTGGTGGCACGCCGCCCACTTCTGCGCGTGGGGGCGTCCGCAGCTGCTGGAGCGGTCGCTCGACTGGTACGTGGCGATCCACCCCCGCGCCCGGGCCACGGCCGCCCAGCAGGGCTACGAGGGCGCCCGCTGGCCCAAGCAGGTGGGTCCCGACGGCCGCGAGTCGCCGTCCGACATCGGCGCCCTGCTCGTGTGGCAGCAGCCGCACCTGCTCTACTACGCCGAGCTGCTGTGGGCCGCGTACGCCGACGATCCCGGCCACCGCGAGGCGCTGCTCGGGTGGCTCGGGCCGCTGCTCGACGACACGGCGGCGTTCATGGCCTCGTACGCCGACGACGTCGACGGGGTGGCGCACCTGGGCCCGCCGCTGATGCCGGCCCAGGAGTTCTACGCGGCCCGCGAGACGAGCGACCCCACGTACGAGCTGGCGTACTGGTGGTGGGGCCTCGACGTGGCCAACCGGTTCCGGGAGCGGCGCGGCCTGCCCCGGGAGGCCCGCTGGGACGACGTGCGCGACCGGCTCGTGGCGCCGCAGCCGGTCGACGGGCGCTACCCGGCGGTCGCCGGCGACGCGCCCGTCCGTACCGACGACCACCCCTCGATGCTGCAGGCGCTCGGATTCGTGCCGCCGACCCCGCTCATCGACCCCGACGTGATGCGCGCCACTCTCGCCTGGGTGCTCGACGCCTGGGAGTGGGACTCGGCGTGGGGCTGGGACTTCCCCGTGCTGGCGATGACCGCGACCCGGCTCGGCGACGGCGAGGCGGCCGCGGCGGCCCTGCTGCGCGACGCGTCGAAGAACCGCTACGACGAGGTGGGCCACAACCCGCAGCTGGGGTCGTTCCTGCCGCTCTACCTGCCCGGCAACGGTGGCGTGCTCGCCGCGGCAGCGCTCATGGTGGCCGGCTGGGAGGGCGGGCCCGAGCTGCCCGGCATCCCCGCCGACGGCACCTGGCAGGTCGCCCACGAGGGCCTGGTGCGGTGGCCGGCGCGGTAGCGTACGGCGACTGACGACCAGCGCCCGGCGGTGGCCCCTCGGCGGGGCCGGGTACTGCCGTCACCGGCTGTGGACGGGCCACGGGCGCCGTGGGGAGCTCCGCGCGCTCACGGGTCTGGATCGGTCGGGTCACGGGCTCGCCTCCTTCGTCGAGACGATCCTGGCACCCGGCTCAGACACTCGTACGATTCACCCTGCCCGTCCGTGACGGAGACCGGCCGACGGTCCCGCGGCGGGCGATCGGGTCGGCCCGGTGCCGTCGGGCGACGCCTGGCCGGGCAGCGCGCCGGGCGGCAGCAGGTGGCGGGCCCGGGGCGGGCGGACGAGGTGGGAGAAGGCGTGCTCCTCGATCGCCTGGTCCTCGGCGGTGAGGCGGCCGCGGTGCTGCATGAGGTGCTCCTCCCACGACGCCACGTGGAACAGCTCGACGTAGCGGCCGGGCACCTCGGGCACCCGGTACAGCTCCCACCGGAACGCGCCGCTGCGCTGCCGCGAGCGCCGCATCTGCTGCATCGCCGCCAGGAACGCCTCCTCCTGGCCGGGGGCGACGTCGAGCTCCACCTCGACCGCGACCGGGCCGGCGTCCGGGTCGGGCTCGAGCAGGTGGATCGAGTCGCTCCAGTACGCCACCGGCGTACGGTCGACGCCCTCGCACTCCCGCACCCGCAGCACCACGCCGACCAGGGTGTTGAGCGCCACGAGCACGGCGGCGGCCAGCACCGCCGCGACGAGGCCAGCACCCTGGGCGAGCAGCCCCCACACCGGCGAGGCGAGGGCCATCGACCCGGTGAACGTCATGAGGTAGATCGCGGTGGCCCGGGCCCGCACCCACCCCGGCAGGTAGAGCTGCAGCTCGGCGACGAGGGTCGAGGCGGTGGCGGTCCACCCGTACCCGGCCAGGACGAGCACGAGCAGGGCCACCGGCAGCGGCCCCACGAGCAGCAGCGCGAGCGCGACCCCGTACGTGAGCGCCGACACGCCGAGCACCGCGTTGGACGAGAGCCACCGCTTCACCGCCCCCAGGGTGAGCGCCCCCACGACCGCGCCGACGCCGAGGGCGCTGAAGAGCAGGCCGTAGCCGCCGGCGTCGAGACCGAGCCGCTGGGTGGCGATCACGGGCAGCAGCGCCCACAGGGCGCTCGCCGGCACCACGAACAGTGCGAGCCGACCGATGATGAGGCGGACGACGGGCTCGTGGCGCACGAAGCGGCCGCCCGCGCGCAGCGCCGGCAGGAAACGCTCCCGCTGAGCGGCCCCCGTACGCGGCCGGCGCCACAGCAGCAGCGCCGTCAGGATCGGCAGGTGAGCACGTTGAAGCCGAACACGAACGGCACACCGAACCCGGCGATGACCGCGCCGGCGACGGCGGGACCGACGGCGCGGGCGACGTTGACGCTCACCATGTCGAGCCGCGCGGCGGCGGCCATGTCGTCGCGGG
>JBHAES010000290.1:0-3553 GCA_041855725.1 Actinomycetota bacterium | reverse complement strand
GCTCGTCCTCGTGCACGGCGTCGGCGGGGAGCACATCGACCTGCTCATGGTCGGCCTGGCGGCCGCCGGCGTCGCCGTCGCGGCCCGGCCCGCGTGGTGGGGGCTCGGCCTCGGCGCCGTCGTGATCGGCCTGGCCGCGGCCGTCAAGCAGCCCGCGCTGCTCGCCGTCCCGGCCGCGGCGGGGGTGTGGCTGCTCCACCGCCGGACCCGTACGGCCACCACCCCGGACGAGGCCGCCGAGCCCGGCCCGGTCGAGGAGCTCAGGCCGCCTGCCACGCTGTGGCGCGACGTGCTCACCGGGTGGGTGCGCCTGGTGGCCGCTGCTGCGGCGGCGGGTGCGGTCGCGGTGGCCTCGTTCGTCGGGGTCTCGTACGCGACGGGGCTGGGTCTCGGCTGGGTCGACGGCACCGGCAACCCCGCCAACGCGTCGCAGACGATCACCCCCGCCTGGCTCGTCGCCACCCTCACCGGCGGCTCGGTCGACTGGTGGACCAAGGTCGCCAGCCTCGCCGGCGTGGGCGCGATCGGGGTGCTGTGGCTCGCGTACGGACGCCGCGAGCCGCTCCGGTTCCTTGCCCTCGCCGCGCTCGCGTTCACCCTCGGCTTCGAGGTGCTGCGGGAGTGGTACCTGATCGTCCCGCTCGCCCTCATGGGGCTGGCGCGGCCGGGCAAGGTGCTGGGCCCGGTGACGTGGTGGCTGTCGAGCGCGCTGGCGGTGTACGGGGTGGCACGCGAGTACCAGCGGGTGTCGCTGCTCGCGTCGTTCCAGCAGGCCGCCCTGCTCGGCCTCGTCGCCACCGCCGCCGGATGGGGCGCCTGGTGGCTGTGGCAGCGGTTCATCGCGGCCGAGGACGGCCCCCGATCCGCCGAGCATGCGGTGGAGGCGGCCGCGACGCCCCGGTCCCAGCCGGGCGACGAACCTGTCGCCGGCTACGAGCCGGTCGACGGTGGACTGGTCGACGGCGTGGTGGTCGACGGTGCGGTGGTCTGCGGGAGGATGTCAGGAACGTGACCATCACGAGCCCGGTAGGCCGAGCAAGTCCGACGGGGGCATGGCCGCGGCCGACACAGAGGCGCATGAGCGACCTGCGCGGCGGAGGTGCAGGTCAGTGGTCTCGATCGGCGAGGGTCGCTCCCGGCTGGAGCCGGATGAACGGCCCCGCGCCGGCTGACGGGCGCCCGGAACGTGACGGAGGCCCGGACCGCCCGGGCTGCACCGTGCACGATCGGGTCGAGCTGTCACCCGACGAGCCGGGCCCGGCTCGGGTGGTGGGACCTCGACTCGAGGGCGGCAGCTCGGCTCGGGAGGCGACCGCGGGAGCGTGACGAGACCTACTCGAAGGTGAAGGCCGGTTCCCCGGGAGGGGCAAGAGTGGAGTCGATCTCGACTCCACCTCTACGAATCCGCTCGTGACAAGGGAAGACGATGAACGGCCCCGTGCCGGCTGACGGAGGCCCGGACCGCCCGGGCTGCACCGTGCACGATCGGGTCGAGCTGTCACCCGACGAGCCGGGCCCGGCTCGGGTGGTGGGACCTCGACTCGAGGGCGGCAGCTCGACTCGAGGGCGCGACCGCGGGAGCGTGACGAGACCTACTCGAAGGTGCCAGGCCGGTTCCCCGGGAGGGGCAAGAGTGGAGTCGATCTCGACTCCACCTCTACGAATCCGCCCGTGACAAGGGAAGACGTAGCCGGCGCAGGCGGGCCCGACGAGGCGGGAGAGGCTGGGAGCCGATCCCGGCTCCCAGCCGTGAGTCAGGCTGTGACGATGGGAGACGTTGTGGCGGCTCCGGGGGGAGGCGGGACACCTGGCCGTCCCGGGTCGCTGGAGCCTCAGCGTGTCGATGCCGGGTCCGGCGGTGTCGTACGGGGGTGGCCGCCAGTGGCGCAGCGCGGCCCCCGCCCAGCACCGGCGCGAGGCGCCCGCGCTCCCGGCGGCGAGGAGCGGCTCGTTCACCCTCGTACGCCCGGCGGGCTGCGCTCCGTGCGCCGCCGCTGCGGGGACACTCGCTTCGAGGACGCGTCCCCAGGCCGATGGAAGATCGGAGTCGATCTCGGCTCCCATCCTTGAACCCGCGGCTGACAAGGGAGAACGGCACTCAGGCGGGGGTCTTCGTCGGGCCCGCTCGCTCCCTCGTACGCCCTGGGGGCTCGCGCGCCCCCCGATGCGTACGGCCGCCGCTGTGCGGCGCCCACCGCCCGAGGTCGTGGTGCAGCAGTCGCAGCGACGGGTCGTCAGGCTCGGTCAGCGGATGCGGCGGGCCTCGAGGTAGTAGCGCTTCTCCTCGGCCTCACCCATCGAGAACGTCTTGCGGGGCAGGGCGCCGTCGGCCACGATCGCGGCGAAGAAGGTCTCCTTCGCCACCGCCGGCAGGAACAGGCCCAGGTTGCCGTCGGCTCGGCCGAGCTCTGCGGTGACGTCGTCGCCGTGGATGTAGTCGACGGTCCCGGCGCCGGCAGCGACCAGCTCGTCGACCACGTGCTGCATCGTCGCGGCCGGGATCGCGCCGTCGGGCTCGCTCAGCACGTACACCCCGAACCCCGCCGGGTCGCACGACCCGACCCGCTGCCCCTCGCCGGACATCGCCGCGCGCATCGCCTCGAGCGAGGCGGCCGGCGCGTACGCGAACGAGCCGCAGTGCCGGGCCAGGGTGCCCTCGAACTCGGCGCGGTCGACGCCGAACAGCACCCGGTGGATCGGCTCGAACGTGAGCGCGTCGTCGAAGATGTTCTCCAGCTCCACGAGGCAGTAGCGGGCCGGGTGGTCGGCCTGCTGGTCGGCGGGCACCGTCTGCTTCACCTGCTCCCAGATCGACTTGGCGGTGGCGAACGAGTGGTTGCCGTCGCCCATCGCATAGAGCAGCGGGTTCTGCGGGTCGAGCGCGTCGCGCAGCGCGGCGAGGGCGTCGGCCACGGCGGCCAGGTCGTCGGGCGAGGTCACCGCCCACCCCGACACGTGCCCGCCGCCGAGCATGAGGTCGGTGTCATAGAGCCGCTCCAGCGTGTCGCGTCGGGCGACGAGCGGCTCGATCACCGTACGCCCCGGGTCGTCGAGCAGCACCATGATGTGGGGTAGCTCCAGGGTCGCGTCGCGGCGGATCCGGGCCCGTGGTGGCAACCGGTCGAGGATCGTGCCCTCGGTGGCCCGGATCGGGGTGCGGGCGTCGGCGTCCCAGGAGTACGCCTCCAGGTCGAGCGCCACCATCAGCCCCCACCGGGTGACGCCGGGGCGGGTGGTGCGGCCCACGAGCACGAGCGTACGGGGCAGCGTACGCAGCACCCCCTCGGCGTCGTAGCGGCCCATGGCCGCGTTGATGGCCGCGATCCGGTCGTCGGCGTCCGGGTCGTCGAGGTAGACCTCCGGGAACGTGAGCCGCAGCGTCGACGGCGCCTCGCCGACCAGCGCGTCGGCCTGCGCCCAGTAGTCGGGCTGGCTCGTGTACTGGTCGCACGCCACCACCGCCCACCGGCCGAGGTCCACCCCGTCGGCTGGCAGCACCACGTCGGGCACCTTCACGGACACGGCGGCGAAACGGGCGTCGAGAGCGTCGGTC
>JBHAES010000289.1:0-2540 GCA_041855725.1 Actinomycetota bacterium | reverse complement strand
CGTCAGCGACGCCGTCTGGGGGTCGTAGCGGCTCGGCAGGTCGCCGGCGGTGGTCTCGGCGGCGCCCACGAGCACGACGGTGAGCCGTCGCACCGCCGGCACCACGTCGAGGTCGCCGTCGGCGGGGTGGACCGTGAACGTGGCCGCGTCCCAGTCGAACGCGAGCCGGGTGCGCACCGCCCGCGGGTGCGCCGCGTCGTCGTCCTCGTACAACGTCAGCTCGCCCGACGCCCCCGCGTGCACCCGGATCTCGAGGGCGGCCGGGTTGTCGACCCGCAGGTCGTCGGTGCCGGTGAGCGGCACGATCCCGCCGGCCCGCGCCAGCACGGGGTAGCCGGCGAGGTCGCGGTGCATCGTCACCGTACGGCCACCGTCGTAGACGCAGCCGGTGAGCACGTCGACCCACGCCCCCGGGCCGAGGCGGGTCACCACGGACCCCAGGTTGGTGCCGGCGACGGCGGGCGTCGTGATCGGCGCGACGTGCAGCTCGGAGCCGAACCGGTACGACGTCGGGCAGCGCAGCAGCTCCAGGTCGACGCCGTGCCAGTACAGCGGCTCCACGATCGGGCGGCCCTCCCGGTGGGCCCGCTCGTTCATCGTGTAGAGGTACGGCACGAGCCGGTGCCGCATGCGCAGGAACTCGGTCTGCACCCGCTCGGCGACCGGGTTGAACCGCCACGGCTCCTTGCTGTTGAACGGGTTGAGCGTGGAGTGGAGCCGGTTCACCGGCGAGAAGCAGCCCAGCTGCACCCAGCGGGTCGCCAGCTCGTCGTCCTTGACGCCGAACATGTGGCCGCCGATGTCGTGGCTCCACCAGCCGTAGCCGATGTTGGCGGCGGTCGCCGTGAAGTACGGCTGGAACGCGAGCGAGTCCCACGAGATGACGCTGTCGCCCGAGAAGCCGACCGGGTAGCGGTGCGACCCGGGCCCGGCGTAGCGGGAGAACGTCAGCGGCCGGGCGCCGCGGCGCGCCGAGTCGAGGAAGTGCAGGTGGTTGAGCAGCCACAGCGGGTCCAGGCCCGGCACCCGCGAGTACGGGCCCTGCTGCCAGTCGACCCACCAGAAGTCGACCCCCTCGTCCTCCAGCGGGTGGTGCAGCAGCCGGAAGTACGCGTCGCGGAACCGCTCGTCGGTGAGGTCGAACGCCACGGGGCGGCCGCTGGCCGGGTCGATCCCGACCGCCTCGGCCACCCGCTCGTACGCCTCCTCGTGCCGCCGGACGCCGTCGGCGGGGTGCACGTTGAGCGACACCTTCATGCCCCGGTCGTGCAGCCACGCCAGGAACGCGGCCGGGTCGGGGAAGCAGTCGCGGTTCCACGTGTAGCCGGTCCAGCCGGACCCGATCGCCGGGTCGATCTCGGTGAGGTGCCAGTCCATGTCGACCACGGCCACCGAGAACGGGATGCCGTGGGCGTCGAACTGCTCCATCAGCTCGCGGTACTCGGCGTCGGTGTAGCGGTGGTAGCGGCTCCACCAGTTCCCGAGCGCGAACCGGGGCAGCAGCGGCTGCGGGCCGCTGAGGGCGTAGAAGTCTCGCAGCGCGGCGACGAAGTCGTGGCCGTGGGCGAACACGTAGAGGTCGATCGCCCCGTCCTCGCGCTGGGTGAGCCAGCCGTCGTCGTCGAAGGCGAGCGAGGCGGTGTCGTCGAGGATCGCGTACCCCATCGCCGAGACGAGGCCCGGCTCGAGCGGTACGGCGCCGTCGGCCTCGTCGAGCGTGCGCGCGGTGCCGCCCAGGTTGGTCGGCACCCCGAAGTGCTGCGCCTTCTCGGGCTGCCCGTAGCGCCACACCGCGTGGTAGGCGGTGATCCCGTTGACCGCCACCCGCAGGCCGCCGGGCGAGAACGGTCGACCGTCGTAGTCGAGCTGCAGGTGCTCGTTGGCGATGTGCACCCCCTCGCCGGTGCGCGACACGTGGAACTCGTGGGTGGGGAAGTCACGGTGGAGCACCACCTGGGTGGCGCGGTCGTCGAACCGGCCCGACGGCGACCACTCGAGGCGGATCAGCCGCGGGGTGAGCATGGTGACGCGCCACCGCTCCCCCCGGACGATCGAGGCCTCGGGGGCGAGGGGCGAGGTGGGCAGGCGGTGAAGGTCCGGCATCGGCATGCCCGCGAGCCTAGTGGGCCCAGGATGCGGATGGCTCACGCGCGGGGACGGTGCGGGCCGTCCGGCCGTACCGGGGTCAGCGGGCGTCGGGGTGGTGGCCGTAGCGGTTCGACGACTGCTGCGACGAGCGGGAGAGCAGCACCGCGGTGGCGATCCAGCCGAACGGCGGCACCAGGAACGAGAGCAGCACCAGCGCGCCCGGCAGCCCCGAGTCGTGGAGGCGGCGGACGGCGCCCGACAGCACGGCGAGCGAGCCGCCCAGGGCACCGAGCACGCCGACGCCGAAGGTGACCACCGCCATGACGCTCGCCGCCGTGGAGCCGAGCATCAGGGCGGCGAGCACCGTGAGCACCGTGAGCGCCACGAGCACGGTGACGTAGCCGACCATGGTGCCGAGCGTCCCCAGCCAGAACCCGGGCCGCGACAGCCGG